>CAYHRM010000033.1:0-11630 GCA_964359035.1 uncultured Planctomycetales bacterium | reverse complement strand
CCGCTATTGGCCATCGCCAAAATACCTGCCGCGTCAAATTTAACTTGGGGGGTTAGCTCATCTTCAAATGGCGCCTGCCAAATAGAAGCGCCGCCCATTCCCGTCCCCGTCGGGTCTCCCCCTTGAATCATAAACCCCTTAATCACACGATGAAAAATTAAACCATCATAATAACCCTGTTCTACTAACTTAGTAAAATTTTCACAGCTTTTGGGTGCAATATCATTTTTCAGCTTAATTTCGATGTTCCCCTGGTTAGTTTCTAAAACTACAATTGTTTCATTCATCGCGAAAATTCCTCCATAACAAAAAGTTAAACCTAATACTAGTAATGTTATAAATACTTTAATTTTCATACTCCTTTTTTCCCTTTCTTTTTTACTCTTCTGCTTCTTTGGTCTTTTTTTCTATGTTCTGGCCTATCATTTTATCTTCTTCCACAATCTTATCTTGCTCTATCTTTATTTCTTCTTGCTTAACTTCTTCAGGAACGACGGCAGGAAATTTGATTTCTTCTAAAACAACTTCTGGTGGCTTTTGCTTTTCTATTGGTGAAACTTTTTTATCTACCGATTGGCGCAAATGCGCAATCTCAACCGCAAAACTTTTCAATCTCTCTTGGCTAGCCTCTAACTCTTTTTCTAATTTTGTATACTCTGCATTTAATTGATTAAACTCTGTTTTAGGCACCCACTCGCTAATCTTTTCTTTACGATTAAACTCCGCAATCGTCGCCAAATGCTCATTAATACTCTTAAGCTGGCCTTCAATTTGATACTTCTGCGCCTGCAAACTATCTTCTTTAAGCCGACAGGCCATCTCCTTTGCTTCTAAGGCATCTTTTATTTCACGTACTTGCCGAGTCAAATTTACATTTTTAGCAAACTCCTCCTGTAATTCATTTTCCTTAGCCGCAAACTTGTTATTCAAATCTAAATTTTCCGTTCTCGTCTTAGCTAACTCTGACTCCGCTTTAGCCACCCACTCTTCTCGACGTTTTAACTCTACAGAAAATTCCGCTTCTTTTTCTTGAATACTGATTAGGTCAGCTTCTCCTTCTGCAGAGACTGCCTTGGCTTGTCCTATTTGACCTTCTAATTTAGCGACCTGACTTTGTAAACGCTGAATTTTCTGCTCTTTACCGAGATCTGCCACAGGTAATGATTGATCTGGGGGTTTTTGTTTTTGAGGAGCCTTTGTCTTACCAGCTGTAAATATTCCAAAAACAGCATAAATAACTATACCTACTCCTAAAACTACCAATATTTGCATAACGAGCATCATTTTAATTTACCCTTTCCGGCCAGCAAACCACCTCTCATCTTTTACTAAAAATATTTTACTCAACAGCAGAGGCTTGGCGCAATTTTTCTAAACGCTCTTTAATCTTAGCTTCATGCCCTAAATCCGTCGGTTCATAATAACACACTTTTTTAGGCATGTATTGCTGTTTTACATAATGGCCCGGATAATCATGGCTATATTTATATTCTAAGCCGTGACCAAGCTCTTGAGCGCCGCTATAAGAAGCATCCTTAAGATGATCCGGAACCTCCTGCACTTTATTTTCTTTAATATCTTGAGTAGCTCTTTCTACCGCCAAATAACTAGCATTAGATTTAGGAGCACAAGTAACATAAATTACTGCTTGAGCCAAAGGAATCCTGGCCTCCGGCATACCAACAAACTCCGAAATCTGTAAAGCCGGGGTAGTTAAAACTCCTAACTCCAGAGCCGACAAAACTCTGCGGGCATCACCTTCACAACTCTGAGCTAAAAAATTAAGCGCCATTTTGTCAAGCTTAACCATAAAATTACCCAACCCTTTTTCTTTATCTTTTAAAGCATGATTAATTATATTCACCAGATCTACGCTTTAAGGAAGGTTTTTATCAGAAATCTGAGATTCTTGAATGAATAAGCCCATATGGGTATCTTCTCAATAAAAAATCCCCGCAAAAGTGCCGTTGGACTGATAGTCTGAACCGATTTGGCTTCAGGTGGGTGCCCTATCTTTAGGCACACGTGCCTAAAGAATAATGGGGCTCCCGTGAAAATAGTGTTGGTTCAACAATTATCAAATTTCCAACGTGCACCGCAGGGATATCTCGAAAGAGCTCTTTAATTCTAAAAAAGTATAGCATATATTTATTCTAGAATCAATCCGCGCTGCTTTTTAAATAACCTCACAAAACCTGCGGTAATTGATAATTAATAAAAATCGCCAGATTTATTATGCTCTGCGTATTTTTATACCGAACCGTTCTTCCAACAAAGAACAAATATCATTGTGCAACGGAGCAATTTCCATTTCCGTTAAGGTCCGATTATCCGCTCGATAAATACAAGATATAGTTAAACCCTTAGACCCAGTAGGAATTTGTTTACCCTGATAATAATCTACAATTTTAGCCTGGATTAAAAGCGGCGCTCCTTTAGTTTCTATCGCTACCAACAGCCCTTGCACCGAAATATCTTCATTGATCAGGAAACTTATATCCCGGATAATTGCCGGATATTTAGCAATACTAGAAAACTTTTTTCCTAAATTTATGCTGCCAAATAACTTTTCTAAATTAAGCTGCGCCAAAACCACCTGTCGATTCTTAATATCAAAAGCAGCTAAAATTTGCGCAGATAACTCCAACATAAAACCTACCGGCTGTTGATTAACCAAAATATTTATTTTATGATCATCTAAAGAACTAAACTCAAAGCTCTTGACCCCCAATCGGTTAAATAGAGCCTCCAAAATGCCTTTTAGATGTACAAGTGTAATTTCATCTTTAACTAAACCCTGTTTAGTAAAAAAACTGTTAACACCGCATAAGGCGATGCCCAGCAAAGCGCCTTCTTCCACGGCATTATTTCGACTAAAAAACCCATTGGCAACCTCAAAAATACTTACCCGCTCCTGTTGTTGATCTAAATTATAAGCCAGGGTGCGAATAAGGCTAGGAAAAAGCGCCGGGCGCAAGACCTCTTGCTCTTTGCTTAAAGGATTTAAAATTTCAATCAAACCTGCTTCAATATCTATCCCGGAATTTTTAAGCAGGTCGCGATCAACTAAGCTATAAGTAATTGCCTCCGATATGCCTAAACCAATTAAAATATTTTTTATTATTCCAACCATATCTGTGTTATCTAAAACTTTTCGACTCGGCTTAACCGCCGGAAGAGTTTGGGGAATTTGAACATAACCATAAATACGCGCCACCTCCTCCACCAAATCTACGGGCAGCTTTAAATCCTGGCGAAAACTCGGTACTTTTACTGTTAAAATATTTTTGGTTTTAGTCTTTACTTGAAGCTCTAAACTATTTAAAATCTGCTTAATCTTAAGCACGGGGATGGTTATACCCAACAGTTTATTTAAATAAGCAAGATCTAAATTAATTGTTTGATAAATTACTTTGGATACGCCTAAACTTTTAAACCCAGCGAGCCTGCCGGAAGCTAACTTTAAAATTAATTCCCCCGCTGCCAAAGAAGCATCTCTGGTTCCTCCCTCATCTACCCCTCTTTCAAAACGATAGGCTGATTCGGATTGCAACCCCAGCTTTTGTTTTGCCCGCCGCACGAGCACAGGATTAAATACCGCTGACTCAAGTAAAATGTTAGATGTCGAAAACGTAACTTCGGTCTCTTTGCCGCCCATAATCCCAGCAATCGCTACCGATTGATGCGCATCAGCAATCACTAAAATTTCCGGATTCAATAATCTAGTCACCCCATCAATAGTCACAATCTTTTCATTCGCCTTGGCCCGGCGCACACGCAACTCTTTTTGGCTCAATTTATCTAAATCAAAGGCATGTAAAGGCTGGCCTAACTCAAATAAACAATAATTGGTGATATCCACAATATTATTAACACTGCGGCAACCCACAGACTCCAGCCTTTGTTTAAGCCACTCCGGAGACGGAGCAACTTTTACATTTTTAATTATGCTTGCGATATAAAGAGAACAGTCTTTTTTATCTTCAATGACAATTAAATTTTTAATCTTCGGTATTAAGTTTTTAATTTTACCCTGGCCCTTAACCACTAAACGCCCAGCATTAGATTTTAATTTTCTGCCCGTAATAGCAGCGACTTCCCGAGCAATTCCTAAAACACTCAACCAATCTGGGCGATTGGAAGTTATCTCAATCTCTAAAACAAAATCTTGGCCGATTTTTTCCAAAGCCACTACCTCTAACCCCGCCATGGTCAGTTTCTCTGCCAACTCCTGAGGAGAAATTTTTAAATCTACTAGATCTTTTAACCAGCTATAGGTGACTTTCATCGTCTAAAATTGTTTTAAAAATCTTAAATCATTCTCAAAAAACAAACGAATGTCATTAATTCCATATTTTAACATCGCAATCCTCTCTACCCCCATACCAAAAGCAAAACCCGTATAAACCTTTGGGTCAATCCCCACCTGAGTAAAAACATTGGGATGAATCATACCTGCGCCCAAAATCTCCAGCCAACCTTTCCGGCCACAGACAGAACAACCCTTACCTTTACAAATAATACAAGAAATATCAACCTCCACCGAAGGTTCAGTAAAAGGAAAAAAGTGCGGCCTAAAACGCATTTTAATATCTTGCCCAAAAACACTTTGCGCAAAAAGTTCCAAAATTCCTTTTAAATCGGAAAACCTGATATTTTCATCAACTAAAAATCCTTCAATTTGATGAAACATAAAAAGATGGCTGGCATCCACCGCATCCGGACGATATACTCGGCCAGGAACCACAATCGCCAAAGGAGGCTTCTGAGTTGCCATTACGCGCACCTGTACCGGTGAGGTATGGCTACGCAAAAGCAACTTAGCATGATCTTTTAAATAAAAAGTATCAAAAGCATCACGGGAAGGATGCTCTAAGGGTATATTCAGGCCAGTAAAATTATTATATTCGGTCTCCACCTCTGGGCCCTGGACTACTGAAAAACCCATATGGTTAAAAATAGCGCAAATTTCATCAATAATCTGAGTAATCGGGTGAAGATGGCCGAGCTCCTGAGCAATTCCCGGCATCCCAAGATCTAAATTACTTTTCTTTAAATCGCTTGTTTTAGTTTTTAAGGTTTTTTCTTTTTCTTCGAGCAATTCGAGCAGCTTATTCTTTAAAGCATTAACCTGTTGACCGAAATGACCTCTTTGCTCAACGGCCAATTTAGGAATAGAGCTCGTCAACTCGGCAACAAGGCCTTTCCTGCCCAAATATTTAACCCGTACCTCTTCCAGGGCCGACACAGAAACAACCTGGGCTAAATCACTTTCTATTTGTGCTTGAATAGAGTTAATATCCATATTAAAAATAACACCCCCAATAAAACCAGGCTTAAACTTACTTTATCAAAATTTAATCTCTCCTTGACTATTCTTCCGCTACCAATCTTACGTAAACTCTGCACGTGAATATCTAAATCTCCACCGTGCTCCAGGCAAGCCCGATGAAATATACCGACAATTTCCAGGCTTTCCCCTCGAGATTTATAATTTCCGGTAAATTTTATTTCTTGCGCTAATGCCGCGCTCATCCAGGCGCCAAGCGCATTCTGGCCATCGTTTATATTTACCCAAGCAAATTCACCCCGCAACATTACCTCTCCGATAACTTCACCGGAATAAGCAACTAATTTACCATCGTATTCTTTAGCATTACTAATTAATTCGCTACTGCTAAGGCCCTGTGAAAAAGCAGGTAGCTGCGCACTAAAAACTAAAAATAAAATTATTAAAATTAATTTAAAATTTTTCTTCATTTTCCCTTAACACTCGCATATAAAAAACCAAGAATAGTAAATACAGACATAAACTCCAAACGGCCGGCCCACATCTGCAATATATACGTAACCTTTAACATCGCCGGCATGGCAATATTAGTAATCCCACAAGATAACCCCACATTCGCTGCGGCAGAGGTAGACTCAAAAAGTGCCCCAATAAAAGGATATCCATAAAACATCCCAACTAGTGCACCTAAACCATATAAAATTATATAAGCCAAAGTAATAATTAAAGCACTTCTCACCAATTTATCCTCTAAAAACACCTCTCGTATATGATGAAACTTCTCAATGACAATTGCCCGTTCCGGCATAATAATTCTTTTAAGATCCTCTTTAAAGGCTTTAAAAATAATCCCGATACGTAACATTTTAATTGCCCCGGTCGTCGAGCAAACTGCTCCACCCAAAGCCATGGCAATAATTACCCCTACCAAAGCCAATTGGTTCCAATCCGTGCCAAACTGTTGAGCGTAAATAGTCTGAAAACCAGTTCCCGTATGGCCGGAAACAAGCTGATAAAATCCTTTACGGAAAAGCATAGCTGCCGCCGGATAGATTCCCGTCTGCGCTAAACCCACCGCCACGATAGAAAAAGTAGCCAGGATAGTAACAAAAAGAGTCCGCGTTTCAATGTTTTTAATTAACTCCTTACGATTCCCCATCCATAAATGGTAATGCAATTTAAAATTAAGTGCCCCTAAAATCATAATAATAATCGTAATCACTTCATAAGCAAAACTGTGATAATAAAGTATGTTTTGCGACTGCGGGCTGAATCCTCCGGTATCAAAAGCCGCCATAAATATACAAGCACCATGGAAAAGGGCATTAAACGGCTTCATCCCGTTAAGTATCCCCGTAAGGCCTAAGGCCAAAGTACCTAAAATAAGGTAAACAATACTTACCAACCAAATAAATCTGGAGGTATTAATAACATTGGGCATGATCTTCTCATCCCGAGCCTCACCCACATACATCTTAAATGCACCCGAGAACCCACGCACAAAGAAAGAAAGCGCAATCACCACAATCCCCTGGCCACCCAAAAACATAATCAAATGGCGCCAAAGGTTATGTGTATAAGAAAGATGATCTAAATCCTGGACTAAAGTCAGGCCAGTGGTAGCAAATCCGGACATGGCGTCAAAACATGCATCTAAAAAGGATTTCCAGTGGCCGCTTAAATAAAGCGGGATTGCTCCTAAAATCATCGCCACCACCCAAGATAAACTCACCACGATCATCCCCTGCATCCAATTTAAATCCTTATCCGTCTGACAAATTTTAACTAAGAGCAACCCAAACAAAACAGAAATTTCAATACTAATAAAAAAATCCAAAGCGGGGTTTATCTCTTTAAGAGACAAAGCAATTGCTATAGGAATAACCATCGTAAAGGCTAATCCCAAAATTATTTTTCCCAAATAAAAACCAATGATTTTTAAATCTTCAAGGCGGGGCTTAAGAATCATAGCTTAAAATATATTAGCCAGCAGATTAAAAATGCTGCCAGCATAATAAAGCAAACATAAAAAATTTCCGTAGTTATTCCAAAGATAATGTTTAAGGTAGGTTTAAATCGCATGTATTTTAAAGCTTCCCGGCTAAAAGGCTTAATAGTTGCGGCTCATTACCAATTAATGTAAGCGCAATCACATCATCACCAGTTTTAAGCACAGTATCGCCTTTAGGCAGAATCACCTCTTCACCCCTAACAATCGAAACCAGGACCGCATCTTTAGGTAGAGCAATATCTTTTACTTGTTGATTAATTACCGGGGCATCATTCGGAAGATCCACGCGCACAATCGCCAGCTTACCACGCTTAAAACTCATTAAATTTACGAAATCCGAAAAGGAAACTTCTTCTTCAATAATCTTAGCAATAATTTTAGTAGAATCAACCGGCACATCAATGCCTAGCTCATTAAAAGTATGTTCATTATCCGGATTATTTACCCGGCCCACCGTACGGCGGAGATTAAATTTTTCTTTAGCTAACTGACAAACAATTAAATTATCTTCATCATCGCCAGTAACCGCAGCCAAAACATCCGCCCGCAAGATCCCCGCTTCCTCCAATATTTTTGGGTCGCAGGCATCACCATTAACAACTAAAGCATCTAATTCCTTGGCCAACTCTTCACAAACCTGGCGGTCCTTATCTACGACACTTACCGTATGCTTCCCCTGACAAAGCCGCTTAGCCAAAAAATAACCCACTTTACCTGCGCCAACAATTAAAATATACATCTTTATTTTTCCCCTAAATGAAACTTTTCCCTCACCCCTTGGAGGTTAGAAACCTTTACTACCCCCATCAAGATATCTTTATTTTTTAAAATGGTTTTAGCCTCAGGAATTACTACTCCTTGCATTCTACGTAAAGCCACAACAATAAAATCTCCCGGAATATTTATATCCTGGATAGTTTTTCCAATCAATTCATTCTTAACTTCAATTTCAATAACCCCTAAATCCTTAGATTCAATTAAATAACTAGAAAATCTACTTTCAATAATTTTATCTCTGAGCATCGCAGAAAAAAGCATTGTACCGCTAATAATATCTAAGCCCAACGCCCCGTAAATATGGGCGCGCTGTGGATCATAGACCCGAGCAAAAACTTTAGGCACGCTAAAAATCTTTTTAGCCACCTGAGCACTAATTAAGTTAGTATTATCTCCATCCGTTACCGCACAAAAAGCATCGGCCTTTTCAATCCCCACCTGTTTTAGAAGAGCCAAATCAAAACCATTACCCACCATGGTTAGGCCATTAAAAGTATCCCCTAAGCGCTTAAAGGCCTCCTGCGCTTTATCGATGACTACCACATCATGGCCTTCACCAGATAAAAGCTTGGCTAACTCAGCGCCCACCCTTCCGCAACCGACAATAATTACGTACATAGATAACCCCTTATTCTCTTGATTTTATTTAACCTGCTAAGCAAGAGAAAATTTTATTTCTTGATTATCTCCACCAGCTTTTTAAAAGCATGATTATCTCTTACAGCTAAATCCGCTAAAATCTTACGATCCAGCGTAATCTTAGCTTTCTTAAGTCCATTCATAAATACGCTATAAGAAACCCCCACCTCTCGACAAGCCGCATTAATCCGAGCAATCCAAAGACTGCGGAACTCACGTTTCTTATTCCGACGATCGCGATAAGCATATCTAAGCGCATGCACTAATACCCTTTTAGCCTGCTGATATTGCTTACTCCGATCACCCCAAAATCCTTTAGCTTGTTTTAAAACTTTCTTTTTTCTTTTTCGTGTTGCTACACTGTGTTTAGCCTTTGCCATTATATTTCTCCTCAATTTTCCCCGGCCACCGGCACTTGGGGAATTACCCCTCAAGCTCCCGCGAAAAGAGAACTGTTACTTTACATAAAATCTAACCATAAGGTAACATGGATTTAATAAATCTCACTTCTTTTTTACCCGCCAATGTCCTGCTTCTCCTTAAATTTCTTATTTTTTTTGTTTTTTTAGAAGAAGCTAAATGGCTTTTTCCGCCCGGTGAATATTTAACTTTGCCTTTTTTAGTAATTTTAAAACGTTTAGCTACCCCGCGTTTTGTCTTTAGTTTTCCCATTTTTCTCCTTGTGTAACAACCCCGGCGTAATTTCACTTAACCCCGGATATTTTATTATATCTTATTTTGGAGCAATTACAAAGGACATAATCCTGCCCTCTAATGCTGGTGACTTTTCTACCTGCCCATCGTTCTGCGTATCAAGAATAAATTTATCTAAAACCTTTCTTCCTAAATCTACATGCTCCATCTGCCTGCCACGGAAGAAAAGATTAACCTTAACTTTATCTTTTTTCTTTAAAAAACTTACTACTTGTTTGACCTTGGTGGCAAAATCATGCTCATCAATATTGGGCTTAAGCCGAATTTCTTTAAGCCGGCCTTGTTTCTGATGTTTTTTAGACTCCCGTTCTTTTTTTTCCAGGTCATATTTAAATTTACTATACTCAATAATCCGACAAACCGGCGGAGTAGCCGCAGGCGCAACCTCCACTAAATCTAACTCATGCTGATTGGCAATCTCTAATGCCCTTTGCGCAGACATAACCCCTAGCTGGCTTCCATCATGACCAATAACTCGAACCTGTGGTGAACTAATTCTGTCGTTAATCCGCGTGAACTTTTTTATAGCTTCCTCCCTCTTTTATTTATGTTCCTGAATCTGATTAATTATATTCTCCATAAAATCTTTCAAAGCCACCGCACCCTGATCCCCGCTCCCCTTTTTACGCACACTTACCTGTTGTTGCTTAGCCTCTCGATCCCCTAAAATTAAGCAGTAAGGAACTTTATTTATCTCGGCATTGCGAATCTTTTTATCCAAAGTTTCATTACGCAGGTCTATATCCACCCGAATATTATTTTCACCTAACTTTTCTTTTACTTCTTGCGCATAAGCATAAACTGTATCTTTGATTGGAATTATTAAAACCTGCGTGGGGGCCAACCATAAAGGAAGCTCTCCCTTGTAATGCTCAATCAGCGCACCAATAAAACGTTCTAAGCTACCTAATAAAACCCGGTGCAGCATAATCGGCTGCTTTTCTTTACCCGCATCATCAATATACGCTAAATTAAATCTTTTGGGAAGAGCGAAATCACATTGAATAGTCGCACACTGCCATGTCCTCTTAAGCGCATCTTTTAATTTTATATCAATTTTAGGGCCGTAAAAAGCACCTTCTCCTACACACAAATCATAGTTTAGCCCTTTTTCTTTTAATGCCATTTCTAAAGCTGCGGTGGCCTTGGCCCAATCCTCATCCGAACCAATGGATTTTTCCGGACGCGTACTTAATTCAATGCCTACCGTATTAAACCCAAAAACCTTCATTGTTTCAAAAACAAAATCAATAATTCCTTTAATTTCAACAGAAAGCTGTTCCGGCAAACAAAAGATATGCGCATCATCTTGAGTAAACCCGCGCACCCGCAATAACCCATGTAAAACACCAGCTTTTTCCCGACGGTAAACTGTGCCTAACTCGAACAGGCGAATGGGTAAATCTTTATAACTTCTAGTTTTTGATTTATAAATCAAAATGTGCCCCGGGCAATTCATCGGTTTTAAAACAAATTCTTTTTCCTCAGCCACAAAGGTGTACATATTTTCGCGATAATAATCATAATGCCCGCTAGTCTTCCAGAGATTAACATCCATAATATGCGGAGTAATCACCATATCGTAACCGCGTTTTAAATGTTCTTTTTTTTCATAATCCTCAATAATTGTACGTAAAAGCGCTCCCTTAGGATGATAAAAAACTAAACCCGCACCCGCCTCCTCATGATAAATATCAAAGAACCCTAAGCTTGGGCCAAGCTTTCGATGATCGCGCAGCTTAGCTTCTTCTAAATTTTTTAAATATTCCTCTAATTCTTTTTGTGTTTCAAAACAAGTTCCGTAAATCCTTTGCAGCATAGGATTAGTTTCAATCCCGTGCCAATAGGCCCCGGCGACCGATAATAATTTAAAAGCCTTGATCTGACCGGTTGATTTTATATGCGGACCACGACAAAGATCTAAGAAAGTTTTTCCAGTTTTATAAATAGAGATTACTTGATCCGGTAAAGCTTCAATAAGTTGAACTTTATAGTCTTCATTTAATTTTTTAAATAACTCGATTGCTTTTGTATTATCTAGCTCCTCACGTAAAAACGGATCATCTAAAGAGATAATTATTTGCATCTTTTTTTCAATCGCCAACAAATCAGCGTCAGTAAACGGGGTCGATTTATCAAAATCATAATAAAACCCATCTTCAATCGCCTGGCCAATCGCTAATTTTGTCTGTGGCCATA
>CAYHRM010000032.1:0-11958 GCA_964359035.1 uncultured Planctomycetales bacterium | reverse complement strand
GCTATATCCAAAGACACAAGACAGGCATTTGCCATGAGTATGGCAATTACGTTTGTAACCACAGTATCATCTACTATAACATGGTTAGTTTACAGATTTCTTTTGGTTCCGTTTAATTTGACATATTTACGTACCCTAGTCTTTATCTTAATCATTGCTGCTTTTGTGCAACTGGTGGAAATGGTAATAAGAAAGACGAGCCCGGCTCTTTATCGTGCCTTTGGTATTTACCTTGTTTTGATTACAACAAATTGCGCTGTATTAGGCGTAGCGGTTTTAAATATCGATATGTTTTTTGTAAATGGTAAGGCAATATCTGGAAGTTTAATATTTTCGATATTTCATGGGCTATGTGTTGGAATTGGCTATACCTTAGCCATGCTTTTAATGTCAGGTATAAGGGAGCGGCTTGAACTATGCAATCCTCCCAAGGCATTGAAGAATTTACCTTTGGCATTTATCGTCGCTTCTATAATGTGTCTTGCATTCATGGGGTTTAGTGGGTTTAAATTCTAAAACAAAGTTTTTCCAATTAAGAAAAGGCAAAATTGTACGATATCATGCGTTTTTGGGCACCTATTATTGTTTTTTTATAGTTATAATTCTTTCCCAGAAGATTAAAGAAGAAAGTAAGCCTGTTAAAGAAGATAAAAATTATGGAAAGGAGAAATAAAGATGTTAGAAAATCTTGCACAAAATTGGCCGGTATATCTATTAGGGGGTGCGTTTATTATTTTTGTTGGTGTTGCTTTAAATAATAGCAGGCAGGTAGAAAAGGAAAAAAAAGAAGCTAAAGCTAAAGAAAAATGAACTTAGGATTAAGAAGAAAGCTGCGGCTTGGGTATATATAAGTAAGAAACAAAAAGGAGTAAATTCTAAAATGACTGGAGACTTATCTAGAGATTGGATTCTTTATGTGCTTTTAGCCGGGGTAGTAGGTGTTATTATTTATTTAATTATTCTAGTGAAAAAAAACGAAAATTAAAAAGGAGTAAATTCTAAAATGACTGGAAATTTAGCTCATGATTGGCCCGCGTATATTCTTTTAGGCGTGGTAGTATCTTGCCTTATTTATATTATTATCATATGGAATCAAAAAGAAGAAAAGAAGGCCCCGTCCTCAGATAAGGATAATAAATAGGAATGGATAGAAGTATTATTTCACTTATTATATTTGTTTTGGCTTACGTTCTGTTCGTGGTATTTCCCGGAAGAAGATCTTTGGTTGCGATTAGCGCAGCGGGATTACTCTTAGTAACTGGAGTACTGTCATTTCCTGAGGCTTTTCGTTCCGTGAATTGGAATGTTATGGGTATTTTTGTGGGGACATTAGCTGTAGCGGATGTTTTTATGAAGAGTCGGGTGCCTGCCGTTATTGCTGAGATTATTGTTGATCGGGCTAAAAATACCGCTTGGGCAATTCTGCTTATGTGTGCCCTTGCTGGTTTTATTTCTGCGTTTGTGGAGAATGTGGCAACGGTTCTTATTATTGCTCCGATTGCTCTGACGCTTGCCCGTAAAATTAATCTGAACCCGATTAAAATGATGATTGCAATTGCGATATCGAGCAATCTACAAGGCGCGGCAACGTTGATTGGGGATCCTCCCAGCATGCTTTTGGCAGGTTTTACGAAAATGAATTTCGGTGATTTTTTTCTTTACAGAGGAAAGCCGAGTATATTTTTCGCGGTTGAATTGGGCGCTTTTGTTTCGTTTTTTGTCTTGATGTTTTTGTTTCGTAAAGAGAAGCATAAGGTTAAAGTCATACCTGTAGAAAAAGTACATTCATGGGTTCCTACTATTTTACTTGTAGTGCTGATAGTTTTACTCGCAGTTTCCTCTTTTCTTGATACTGGGTTTACTTTTGCTGCGGGGATTATTTGTATGATTATTGGGGTTATTTCAGTAGCCTGGGAGAAAATATCAAACAGGGGGAGAATATCTGAATTAATTAAATCACTGGATTGGGATACGGCGTTATTCCTAGTAGGTATATTCATTCTAGTTGGAAGCCTGACTTTAACCGGATGGACAGATAACCTTGCCCAATCTTTATCAAATATAATCGGAGGAAATATTTTCTTTGGTTACACATTACTCGTATTTATTTCCGTGATTATCTCTGCGTTTGTAGATAATGTTCCTTTTTTAGCGGCTATGCTTCCTGTCGTAGGCCAAATGGCTTATAAATTAGATGTAAACCCTTCGTTGTTTCTTTTCGGCCTACTTATTGGTGCAAGTTTGGGAGGTAATATTACTTCAATTGGCGCCTCAGCTAATATTGTTTCTTGTGGTTTGCTTAAAAAAGAGGGGTATAAAGTTAGGTTTAAAGATTTTATGAAAATCGGAATTCCCTTTACTTTTGCAGCAGTGGCCGCTTCTTATTTATTTGTTTGGTTGATTTGGAAACCTTAATTTGCTAATTCTGTTATAAGAAAGGATAAGGGAAATGAGATATCTTTTATTAATTTTGTTATGCTTCAATTCGGTAGGCTGTACGTCAATCTCTAAAACTAGAAAACTAGAAAATTAGGTAGTTGAATCCTAAGAGGCTCTCTCAAGAAAAGATGGGGATGTAAAACTTAAAGAAGAGAAGTTGAAAGAGAGAGACATAGAGATTGATCGGTTACGCAAGGAATTGGAGAAATTCGGGATTTTTCAATAATTGTCTGAATTTTTTGATGGAAAATGAAATGTCCGCCTTTTTGAGCGGACATTTCGTATCTGTTTTATACGTCAAATGGTAGCTGGAGTTATGGCCTGGGTATCGATTATGTAAAACGACTTGATATCTTGTCGGCTAATTATAGTGGTATATCAGCCGTTAAAAAAGAAAAACTTTTAAATTTCTTTATCATAACCGACATTCATATCACCGACAAAGAACCTCCTAACCAATTGATTTATCTTTAGCGTTTGCATTCAACGTCGTCATTCGGTGTTTCGCTATACTTAGGGATTATGCTGTATACAACCCAGGTTCTCGACGCAACTATCCAGACGATAAATGCCCTTCACAACCAAAGCCCATTTGATTTCGGTATCTCTCTGGGCGATACCTGCAATAGTACGCAATATAACGAACTAAGGTGGTACATAGATGTTCTTGACGGTAAGATAATCACTCCAAGCTCTGGTGCTCATATAGGGGCCGATACTATCGATTATCAGAAACCTTATCAGGCAGCAGGGCTGGATAAGCCTATACCTTGGTATCAGGCCTTGGGCAATCACGATCATTTCTGGATGGGTTCAATCCCAGTCGACTATGGCTCCAGAAAGGATCTTCGGCAATCTTATATTAGCGACGAAGTATTTGCTACGGCAAATATCCTTACAAATCCTACGATAATAAATAATCATGATTATTATATGGGTGTGTTTGATGGCTCGGCCCCTTATGGGGGTATAGAATACGCAGGGTCTGTTGCAGGTTTCAAGACTCCTCCAAAGGTTGTCCCTGATTTGAATCGTCGCTTACTTAAAAGAGATGGGTGGATGAAAGAATTTTTTATAACATCAACAAATTCGATCGGCCATGGTTTTAACATGATTGACGCTAACAATGGTTTTGCCTGTTATAGTTTCGTGCCGAATCCGGTTGTACCAATCAAGGTTATTGTGCTTGACGACACTCAAAAAGAATATGATGGCTCTCTCGACATCCATGGACATGGTTTTCTCGACCAGGAGCGTTGGGATTGGCTAAAGAAAGAACTTGCGGATGGTGACGCTGCTGGTCAGCTCATGATTATCGCTGCGCACGTACCGATAGGCGTTGAACTAACTTCTCCTACGTCCGAGATGGGTTGGTGGATTGATCCTCAGAATGCTGTAACCTTACCGGATTTGATTGCTGAACTTCAAAACCATCCGAATTTAATCATGTGGATATCGGGGCATCGTCATTTAAACACGGTTAAAGCATTTATATCAGCTGATCCTGTTAACGCTCCTGAAAAAGGTTTTTGGCAGGTTGAGACTTCATCGTTAAGGGATTTTCCTCAACAGTTCCGCACTTTTCAGATTTATCTCAATAGTGACTATACAATTTCGATTATTACGACTGACGTTGATCCGGCAGTTAAAGATGGAACGCTTGCTGCGACATCGCGTAAATATGCAATTGCTGCAGGGCAGATAGTTGGTGCTGATATATATGATTTTAATCCAACTAAAGATCCAACTGTAAAGCCAATGCCTACTGGTTCGTACAATGCAGAACTGGTAAAACAATTGAGCCCTAAAATGCAGACAAAATTAAAGAACTGACAGCTCCGGGATGTAAAATAGGTGGCAGATTATAATTTGTTTTTGAGAATTAACCGGTCGCATATTTTTATTTGACAATTCCTTTAGAAATGTTACACTTACTGTAAGGTTAACCTTACATATGTTAGGCTTAATTTATGATTACTACATTCCAAGTTGAAAACATTGTTGATTCCCCGTCCAAACTGGCTATCTTGCGAGTTTTTGCTTCTCGCAGAGGACTCAAAGCTACAGGGCGCCAGATTGCCAAGCTTGTGGGCTATTCCGCTCCCTCTACGCACGACTCATTAAAGAATCTACATGAACATAACATCTTAAAATTAGACATTATTGGAAAGCAGCATATTTATACCTTAAATGAAGAGGACCGAATTGTTCAAAAAATCATTCGTCCCATGTTTGCCGCTGAGAGTAATTTTAAGAATGAAATCCGGGATTTTCTTTTGGATGAATTCAAGAAAAATAAGATTAAGGCGAAAATAGCGTCTTTAATTCTTTACGGAAGCGTGCAAACTGAGAAAGCAAAGAAGGGAAGCGATGTTGATGTTGCTGTAGTGGTATCCCGAGCCGCGGATATTCGTCCGGTTGAGGACGCTTTCTCTTCCGAAATAATCCCTCGGTTTAAGGCATATTTCGGTGTTCAGGTTGATCCTTATATCAAGTCAGCGGATGAATTTAAGCAGCGTCTTAGAAAGAATAAGCCGCCGGTTTCAACACTAATGAAATCCTATTCTGTCTTGTATGGTAAAGAACCATTAGAGGTGTAGATATGACTACCCGCGAAATTAGAATTAGACAAGAGAATAAATCTGCAGCGACAGATTACTTGAAAAAAGCAGCTGATAATTATGAACAGATGTTGACTGCTTTTAATGCGTCAAACTGGAATGCGGCAGCGACATTGGCTGTTCAGTGTGCGATTTCATCAGCAGATGCGATTTGTGTCCACGAGAAAGGCGTTCGTTCAGTATCGCAAGATCATCTGGATGTTTGCGATTTGGTGGCTAGTTTGCCGCTTGAAGGCGCGCAAGAGAAATCTAGGCAGTTACGCAAGATTGTCGCTCGTAAAAATCTGGTTCAGTATGAATGTCGTAGTGTTCACAAGACCGATGCTGATGAAATAGTTAAGGTAACGACGAGAGTTTATCAATGGGTGAGAGAGACAATCGGTAGCTAAATTCTATCTAAAGTCATGGATTATAAATTTCAAAGAAAAAGACTCAACGAGATGTCCGAAACAACAATATTGGATGAACTTGAAAAAGCCGCCAAACATTTCAATTACATAGAATTTGGACGACGCGACTTCGACAAAATAGCTATTTCATGCTCATGGAAAAAACAAGAACCTTTAATTTATATAACCGAGCAACATGTTTAAGAGATTAACCGAAGGTCTATCGTAATGGCGCGAAACTATATTTATTCACATTTACAATCACTCAACATAGTTGATATTATCAAAGAAAATCATAATATATCGGCAGGTCATCAAGTTTCAACCCATGAATTAGATAATGGTTTTGTAACGTTAAGCAGATTCATTCTTGTGCAATAAATCTATGGTGATCTGTTTTCCGAAAACTGCATTACTTGCGGATAGAGTGAGTTTCTTAATAGAAATGGTGTAGTTTTAGGGAGAGGCCAAGCCGTTTAATATTATGTCAAGTTTTAAGTGTTTGATATAGTTTGATGTGGCATAATTAACCAAGATATTGGATAGATTTATTAAATAATTAAAAATTATGATCAAAAATTTTATCATAGGTTTGACCGGAAGATTCGGTGCTGGTAGCACAACTACGCCTGATCTAATTCTGTCCCGCAAAGAAAGAGATTTCGAATATTTCAGCCTTTCCCAATACGTAAAAGATAAAGCAAAAAAAGAAGTAAGTGGTTTTAACAAAAAGAAAGAAAAACAGAAAAGAGTCATTCTTCAAAATATCGGAGATGATTTACGTCAGAATGAATCTCCTTCTTTTTTAGTAGATTTTTTACTTAAAAAAATAAAAGAATCAGTAAAAAAGAAAAATATCGTTATAGATAGTATTAGGAACCAAGAGTTTGTGTCAAGCGATTCATGCTGAAGAAGCTGGTATTTTGCAAGCTGCTAAGCTGGGCATCTCAATTGATAGGGCTAAACTCTACACTTCAACATTTCCGTGTTTGCTCTGCAGTAAAAAAATAATAGGTTCGGGAATAAGAAAGATAGTTTACTTAGCACCTTATCCTATGAAAATAATTCTTGACAAAAAAAAAGAAGATGTTAAACTCTTTTTGACAGTGATGTCAAAGAGATAAAGCAAAGAAGCCCCAGAAATTATTTGGGGTTTTTCTATTTTCAAGGACAAAGATGCCTTTTTAAAGCAAAGAAAGCTTTAGAGAGGGTTTTATTTTTTAAAGACAGAGACGTCTTCAACCTAGGCAGGGGAAGTCGTCTCTTTTTTTGAGGCGGGGAAGGAAGTAATGAAAAAATTAAGCATAGCTTTAATGGTGTTGTTGATAAGTATGTTGAGTTTTAATTTGCTTTATGCTACTCCGACAACCCTTATTTGGGCGCCTTCTACAGATATTCAACCGTATAAAAAGATCCATCTGGGGTATGATCTTTATGCTCCTATAGAGGGAAAAAATGCTAATGGTCAACATAACTATGTGCTACAGGTTTGGGGTCCGACCTTTAGTTTATTGTCTGATAATCCTGAAGATAATTTATTGGGCAAGGTCTGGAAACCCCTAGGTAAGATTATGGCCGAAACCGGTGTTGATTATAAAAAAGGCCTGGGTTCGTTTTATGATTCTACGCCTTGGTATTTTCATTTTAAATTAGGCGTGGCTGAAGATGCTTATTTTAAATATATGCCAGCAGTTGCTATTGGTGCGTATGATCTGGGCACAAGAAGTAATCGGACCAATAATAATATCTGGTATGGCAGGATTGCCAAGACGGTTAATATAGGTAAGGTTAATCTAGGAAGGTTTTCAGGAGGTTATTTTGTAGGAAACGGGAAATTGCTTAGGGATAAGGATAGCTTAAGAGATAATGCTGGCCCAATGATTGCCTGGGAGCGCACTATGACGGAAATTAGCGATAAATTATGGTTATGTCTAGATTATCAGGGAAGCCAATCTGCTTATGGCGCTTTGAATGCGGGTTTGGCCTGGAGTTTTACTAAGAATATTGCTGCGATACTGGCGTATGATATTTATAATAACCGAAATTTAACTGATACGATAACTTTTCAGTTAGATATGAATTTTTAAATTTATAATTAATATGGAAGGGAGTCTAATATGATAAATTCAGGGGATACAGCATGGGTGTTGATGTCGGCAGCTTTAGTTTTGTTAATGACTCCGGCCTTAGCGTTCTTCTATGGCGGAATGGTTCGACGTAAGAATGTACTTAGTGTTTTAATGCAATGTTTTATCGTAATGTGTGTTTTAAGTCTGCATTGGGTATTAATTGGTTATAGCTTATCTTTTGCTCCGGCGAAAGGTTTTTGGGGAGGATTACAGTGGATTGGCCTGCGTGGCGTGGGACTAGAACCGTATGCAGATTATGCAGGGACCATACCACACCAGGCATTTATGATTTATCAATGTATGTTTGCGATTATTACTCCGGCTTTGATTATTGGAGCTTTTGCCGAGAGAATGAAATTTTCGGCATTTTTGATTTTTACTTTACTTTGGGCGACCTTTGTTTATGCTCCGCTTTGTCATTGGGTATGGGGGATAGGAGGGTTTTTACGTAATTTGGGTGCGTTAGATTTTGCCGGCGGCACAGTCGTGCATATTAATGCCGGTATTGCGGCGTTGGTCACGGCAATTGTATTAGGTAAAAGAACTAATTTAGAAAAAAATACTCCTACTCCGCATAATATGCCTTTTGTAGTTCTGGGCACGGGATTATTGTGGTTTGGTTGGTTTGGATTTAACGCGGGAAGTGCTTTGGCCGCAAATGGTTTAGCGGTTAATGCGTTTGTAGTTACGAATACGGCGGCTGCGGCTGCCGGCTTAAGCTGGGCGCTTATCGAATGGTTACATAATGGTAAGCCGACAATTTTTGGATTATGTTCAGGGGCAGTTGCTGGTTTGGTGGCGATTACTCCGGCAGCAGGATTTGTGAGCATAATTCCAGCAATAATCATCGGTTTATTGGTAAGTGTTTTTTGTTTTATCGCAGTTACGGTAATCAAGCCTAAGTTTGGGTATGACGATTCTTTAGATGCTTTTGGTGTGCATTGTGTAGGGGGTATCTGGGGAGCCTTAGCTACAGGATTGTTTGCTTCTAAAGCTGTAAATGATGCAGGAGCAGATGGGTTGTTTTTTGGTAATCCTAAGCAGTTCCTTGTGCAGTTAGCGGCAGTGGGAGTTACAATTATTTTCACAAGCGTAATTACTATGGTCATCTATAAATTAGTTGATTTATTCATCGGTGTAAGGGTAGATGAGAAATCTGAATTAATGGGTTTGGATCTTACTCAACATCGTGAAAGAGCATATACTATTTTGGAATAGGAGGTTAAGATGAAATTAATTATTGCGATCATTCAGCCGGATAAATTAGAAAAAGTAAAAGAGGAGTTATATAAAGCACAGGTAAATCTTATTACGGTAAGTGAAGTGTTGGGGCATGGTCGTCAGATGGGGGTAACGGAAATTTACCGTGGCGCAAAAGAAACGGGCAATCTTTTGCGTAAAATTCGACTGGAAATTGTGGTGAATGATAACTTTATGGAGCCAACGATCAAGGCGATTGTTAAGGGAGCTAAAACGCAAGAGACCGGCGATGGTAAGATTTTTATTTTGAATTTAGAAGAATGTGTGCGTATTCGCACAGAAGAGCGTGGGAAAGTGGCAATTGGATAATTATTAGGGGGGAATACATGAGCATAAGACAGAAAGTTTTATTTAAAATTAAGAGTTTAGAATTAGATAAGTTAGAGATGCTGGAAAAAGTTTCGTCATATTTTGGAGAGAATACCTTTAGCTTGGAAACAATGCAAAAGCATGTTTCTAAAAATACCTTGGAAGCATTTAAGGTTTGGATTGCCGAAGGCAAGACTATCTCTCTAACTCAGGCTAATGAAATTGCCAACGCCATGAAGGATTGGGCCATGGCTAAAGGGGCTACCTATTATACACATTGGTTTCAGCCGATGACCGGTTTGACTGCAGAGAAGCATGATAGTTTTATCTCTTTTGTCGGCCCGGGTAAAGTAATTGAAAAATTCTCTGGCAATAAACTAATTCAAGGTGAACCAGATGCCTCTAGTTTTCCTTCCGGCGGAATTCGCGCTACCTTCGAAGCCCGCGGTTATACGGCTTGGGACCCTTCGAGCCCGGCTTTTATCATTGAAAGCAAGCTCGGTAAAACTTTATGTATTCCAACTATATTTATCTCTTATCATGGTGAAGCGTTAGATAAAAAGTTACCATTGCTACGTTCAGACGAAGCTTTGAATAAAGCGGCAGTTGGGCTATTAAAATTGTTTGAGCACAATAAAGATGTTAATAAGGTTATCTCTACTTGTGGCGCAGAACAGGAATATTTCTTAATTGATAAAAACTATTATAATTTACGCCAGGATTTGATTATGACCGGGCGTACTTTAATCGGCGCATCAAGCCCTAAGGGGCAACAACTAGAAGATCAATATTTTGGTACGATTAAAGAGCGGGTAGTTAATTTTATGTTTGAAGTCGCCCAAGAAGCGTATAAATTGGGCATACCGGTGATGACTCGCCACAATGAAGTCGCTCCGCATCAATATGAATTTGCCCCGATATTTGAAGAATCTAATCTTGCTGCGGATCATAATCAATTACTCATGGAGTTAATGAAAAAAATTGCTTTAAAACATGGAATGGTTTGTTTGCTGCATGAAAAACCATTTGCGGGTATCAATGGTAGCGGAAAACATCTTAATTGGTCCCTAGCGGATAATCAAGGCAATAACTTACTTAACCCTGGAGAGACTCCGGAAGATAATTTACAATTTTTAGCGGTATTGGCGGCGGTTTTAAGAGCGGTTTATCTGCATGGTGATCTCCTGCGCGCTTCAGTGGCTTTAGCGGGCAATGAACATCGTTTAGGCGCAAATGAAGCTCCTCCAGCGATTATTAGCGTGTTTTTGGGTGAACAATTAAATAATATCCTAGATATGGTTGAAAAAGGCGTAAAGTCAAAAGTTTCTAAAGCAGATATTATGGATTTTGGTATCGGTCGCTTACCTAAATTTAATAAAGATTCTACCGATAGAAATCGTACTTCGCCGTTTGCTTTTACGGGGGCGAAATTTGAATTTCGGGCTGTTGGTTCATCGCAGAATATTTCCACGCCGATTGCTATAGTGAATACAATTATTGCGGAAAGCTTGGATTATGTTGCGCAGGAGATTAAAAAAGTGACGACGGTTAATAAGGATTTTAATGCCAAGGTTTTACAGGTTATCTCAAAAATTGTTAAAGAAACTAAAGATATTCGTTTTGAAGGAAATAACTATTCTGACAATTGGATTAAAGAAGCCAAGAAGCGCGGACTTCCGAACGTTAGTTCTACAGCTGAGGCGTTGGAAGCCTTGACGAAAAAAGAGAATATTGCGCTTTTTGAAAAGTATAAGGTTTTTTCTAAAGAAGAGCTGATTGCGCGCTATCACATTTGGATTCATATGTATAATCTTACCCTAGAAATTGAAGCCAACACGCTTAATGAAATGGTGAATGCTTCGGTGGTTCCGGCGGGATATAAATATGAAAAATTATTGGCTTGGACATTAGAAGAATTGGTGCAACTTAAAAAGAGCGCTAATCTAAAAGTAGATGTGGCGGCATTAAATGATAAAAAAGAACATCTTTGTGATGTAGTCTTAAAGATTTATTATGTGCGTAAGAATGCTCTGGAGATGATTAAATTGCTTAACCAGGCTAAGCAGGTAAGCAATGAAAAGCGCGCCAAGCTTTATTTTTCCGGACTAAAGCCTTTAATGGAGCACATCAGAAAGCATGTGGATGCTTTAGAATCTGTGGTCCCGGATGATACTTGGGATCTGCCTAAATATCGGGAGATGTTGTTTATTAATTAAAGAATATAACAGGTGGGCCTTAAAAAAGGCGAATATTTTTAATCAAAAGTGATGATTATTTAGACAAAAAATGCAAGACGAAAAGGCAAAAGAAATAGAAAAAGCGTTTTTAGAATTAGACCGGCTTTTCCTTAAAGAACAGGAAGGCAAGATTTATCACACTATGTTAGATGCGTTAGACAAATCTTTAATTAAGAATACTTTATCGGTAACTTTTGGTAATCAGGTTAAGGCTGCTCGGTTATTAGGTATAAATAGGAATACTTTGCGCGCTAAAATTAAAAAGCTAGGTATTTCTTTAAATGAGGTAAAGTCATGAAAGCCCAAGGGTTGTATAATCCGAAATTTGAACACGATGCTTGCGGAGTAGGGTTTGTCTGCAATATTAAAGGCCAGGCTTCCAATGCGATTGTTAAGCAAGGTGTGGAGGTCTTACATCGTTTGGCGCATCGTGGAGCAGTGGGGGCTGATCCTAAAACCGGAGATGGCGCAGGGATTTTAATCCAAACTCCGCACGATTTTTTTAAAAAAACTGCTAAAGATATCCAGATTAATTTACCTGACCTCGGCGCTTATGGTTGTGGGTTGATATTTT
>CAYHRM010000031.1:11394-12023 GCA_964359035.1 uncultured Planctomycetales bacterium | reverse complement strand
GTTGAAGAAAATTTAAATGGCAGGAAGGGAAGCATAATTTTAATGGATCCTTCTAACGGAGAGATCCTGGCTTTGGCGAACTATCCGAATTTTAATCCGGCGGTTTTTGTAAATAAACGTACTAAGCTTATTTCTGGGCTATTCAATGATCCGGATGCGCCATTAATTAATCGTGCCATTGGATCAAGTTATCCGTTGGCCTCGGTTTTCAAAGTGGTGGTGGCTTCTGCCGGCCTGGAATTAAAAAAAATAAATTCTTCCACGAGTTTTATTTGTCAGGGTTCCATAATGGTGGGATCCAGGAAATTTAAATGTTGGGATGTGCACGGTCTTGAGAATATTTATCAAGCGATTGCCCATTCTTGTGATGTGTTTTTTTATGAGACCGGTTTACTTTTAGGTGCGAAAAATATTCATGATTATGCTTTAAAATTAGGCTTAGGTAAGAAGGTAGGTTTTGAGCTGGCGAATGAAACGAGCGGTTTTATTCCCTCTCCTTTATGGAGAAAAATTAATAAATTTCAAAATTGGTTTGCTGGTGATACGGCAAATTTAAGTATCGGCCAGGGGGATTGCTTAGTTACTCCTCTGCAGGCGACCAATCTGTTGGCGGTGTTTGCTAATCGTGG
>CAYHRM010000031.1:0-11384 GCA_964359035.1 uncultured Planctomycetales bacterium | reverse complement strand
AAAGCCATAGGGGGACTTGATCTTTCGGTTAAGAAAAAGAGGCTTACTGTGATACCTTTTAAGAAAAGTACTTTTGATATTATTGATCGGGGACTAGCTAAGGTAGTTTCTGATGCTCAAGGTACGGGGAATGTTTTATCTGGTTTACCGATTAAGGTGGCCGGAAAAACTGGCACCGCTCAGGTATCTCGTGGTGCTACACATGCTTGGTTTGTAGGTTTTTTCCCGTTAGATAAACCTAAATATGTAATTTGTGTTTTTTTAGAAAATGGCGGGCAGGGCCATGCTGCTAGTGTTATGGCCAAGCAAATCATTGAAATGATGAATAACCAGGGGTTAGTGGAGACTCAGCGATGATGCGGAACTCATTTTTTAAGATTTTGATTTTGGCTTTAATTATTGCTGTTTTAGGAGTTTTATCTATTTATAGTAGTACTTATCAGAAAGAAGGTACCCAGTGGCAGGATATCTATAAGCGTCAGATGCTCTGGTTAATTATTGGGCTGGCTTGTTTCTTTTTTATGGCTGGGTTTAATTATCGTAAACTTTGGGATGCCAACTATTTTATTTATGGGGTAGCTATATTTTTTCTGCTTTTAGTTTTTGGATTAGGTGTGATTAGGTTGGGGGCGCAGCGCTGGTTAAGATTCACCTGGTTTAATTTTCAGCCCTCGGAGTTTGCGAAACTGGCAATTATAATATTTTTAGCGAGATATTTTAGCCGTAAATCTATTGATGATACATCACTTTTATCCGGTAAATTCGGAATTTTTCAGGGTATAATTTTACCGTTTATATTTGTGTCGATACCGATGTTTTTGATTATTGAGCAGCCGGATTTAGGTAGTGGCTTAATGCTTATGCTGGTTTTTGTCGGTTTGCTTTATTTAACGAATGTGCGATTAAAATATATTTTTATCTTGTTATCAGCATTGATTTTACCGTTACCTTTTTTTTGGCATTTTTTGCACGATTATCAGAAACAAAGGTTGCTGGTTTTTCTTAATCCCAATATTGATCCTTTAGGCGCCGGCTATACAGTAATCCAATCGCGTATTGCGATTGGTTCGGGCGGGTTCTTGGGTAGAGGTTGGTTGCGTGGTTCGCAAAGCCAATTATATTTCTTACCGGAATCACATACGGATTTTATTTTTGCTACTTTTTCTGAGCAGTGGGGATTTTTAGGTAGCTGCCTTTTGATCTTGATGTATTATTTAATTATTCGCCAAGGTTTTATCATTGCGCAAAGGACTCAAGATTCATTCGGTAGGTTGTTGGCTTATGGTATATCGCTTTTATTGGCCTTGCAGGTATTTATTAATATTGCGATGAATATGGGGTTGGCTCCGGTAGTGGGGTTGCCTTTACCGATGATGAGTTATGGCGGCTCGAGTATATTGGTTACTTTTATTGCTTTAGGGATTTTAGTTAATATTGACCGAACTAGGAATGTATTTTAAGCCATGATTGAAGATTTGTTTGTGGATGTGCATCGGCCCGCTCAATATCTGGGCAATGAATGGAATGCTAGCAAGGGTGATTTTAGCTCTGCGGCTTTGAGTTTTGCGTTGGGTTTTCCGGATTTATATGAAGTCGGGATGAGTAATTTAGGGTTGCGCATTATTTACGGGGTCTTAAATAATCTGCCGGGTGTGGTCTGTGAAAGGTTTTTTGCTCTAGAGCCGGATATGGAAGCTTCTTTAAAGAATGCTAAAAGAGATCTTTTTTCTTGGGAATCAAATCAAAAGTTAAGTAGTTTTGATCTGTTGGGATTTTCTCTGGGGTCGGAATTAAATTATACCAATGTTTTGAATATTTTGGATTTAGCGGGCCTACCTTTAGAATCTTCATTACGCAATCAAGAGTACCCTTTGGTTATTGGCGGAGGGCCGTGTACGCTGAACCCGGAGCCGATGCATGAGTTTTTTGATCTATTTATTATCGGAGAAGCAGAAGAGGCGATTGTCGAGCTGGTGAATTTATACCGTAAATATAAGGATGATTATAAGGCAACTCGATTAACTAAGGAAGATCTTTTGATTAAGTTATCTAGGATTCAGGGTGTTTATGTGCCTTCTCTTTATACACCGGATTATGATGCTGCCGGAGAATTAGTTGATTTTTCACCAAGATTTGCCGGCCTACCCTTAAAAATAAAAAAACGTATTGTGAGCGATTTTGAGATGGCTTATTTTCCTTGTCATTGGATGGTGCCCAATGTCTCGACAATTCATGATCGGATTACTTTAGAAATTATGCGCGGTTGCCCTAATCGCTGTCGTTTTTGTCAAGCCCGGTCACAATATTATCCGGTAAGAATAAGAAGTAAAGAGAAAATACTTTCATTGGCTAAGCTTACTTATGCCTCTAGTGGATATGAGGAATTATCATTGGCGGGTTTATCTGTAGGAGATTATCCGGGTATAGAAACATTAGTTGGTGATTTAACGCATAGTTTTAGCCAGCAGGCAGTTAACTTGTCACTACCTTCATTAAAGGCTAGGGTTTTATTGGGAAATGTTTCTACGTTGATTGCTAAAATTAAAAAGACCGGGCTGACTTTTGCGCCGGAGGCAGGCACGCATAGATTGCGCCAGGCTCTGGCTAAGGATTTTTCCGAGGAGGAATTTTTTAAAGTTATTGCCGAGGCATATGGAGCGGGTTATCAGCATTTAAAACTCTATTTTTTAATTGGTTTGCCCACTGAGCAAGAAGAGGATTTGCAGGGTATTATTGACTTTGCGCAAGGAGCTTCAGAGGCAAAAAGAAAAATTAACGGCTCACCCGCCCAAATTAATATCAGCATTAACCCTTTAATTCCTAAGCCGCATACGCCTTTACAGTGGCAAAAGATGGATTCTATTGCCGCGATCAAAGAGAAACAAAATTATTTAAGGAGCCACTGTAAAAACAGAAGGCTTAAATTTAATTTTCATGACTTCCAAATGGGTTTTTTAGAAGGGGTGCTTTCTCGTGGAGATCGCCTGCTTAGTAAAGTTATTCTGGCGGTTTATAAAAAAGGGGCGCGGTTTGATGCCTGGAGTAATTATTTTTCATTTACTAAGTGGTTGGAAGCATTTTCTGAATCAGGGATTGATCCGCAGAAATATCTGGATGAGAAATCGACTAACGTGATGTTTGCCTGGGATTTTATTGACACGGGAATCGATAAGGAAGATTTACTGATAGAATTTAATAAAACTATTGCCAGATAAGGAGTTAAAGGGTATAATAATCTGTAAATTAATTTAAATTAAGGAGAATTATGAGTAATATTCCGAATCGTTTTTACTTAAATTCGCGTACGGTTAAACAAAAGCTAATGGTGGCGTTTCAGCTGATGTGTATTTTACCATTTTTGGTTTGCGTGTACCTCCTTTCCCGTTATATTTTTTCAAAATCTGGCATTAAGCTGGAGATTATTGTTTACTTGGCAGTGAGCGCATTTTTAGCGATTGTTGGCCTGTTAGTGATTAAAGAAGTTTTCGATCGCTTAACTTCAGTAGCCAAAGAAGCTAAATTTATCGCGGGCGGAGATATCAGGCTGAACTTGGAGTCCGAGCATAGCGACGAAGTTGGGGAGCTGGGTAATATTTTAAGCCAACTTACGAATCGTATTCGTAGTAACATGGATGAGCTTAAGGGGTATAGTGAAAAGACGACTGAAATTAATATTGAAATTCAGAAAAGAATAATTGTTCTTTCCAATTTGATGCAGATTAGTACGCTTATTTCTCAAGGCTCAAAATTTGAGGAAGTTTTAAAAATAGCGGTTGAGAAGTCTCGGGCCCTGGCTAATTCTGAAACTGCATTTTTACTTTTTAAGGATGAGGTTAAAAATTCTTTCTCGATGAAGGTGGCAGATGGGGGGAAAGCAGATTATTTAATGACCATCGAAATTAATGCTCAGGAGGATCTGCATAATAAAGTTTTTAATGCTAATAAGCTTTTAATTTTAGATAAACAGAACTCTTTGAATGGTAATCTTACGGTTGATTTCTTGACTAAATTTCAAGTTAAAAATTGTTTAGCTATGCCGATATTTTTAAGGGGCAGCGTTAAGGCGGTGTTAGGAGTTGCCAATACTCGGGATAATTTTGCTTATAGCAAGGAGGATATTGAGCTTTTAGAAATATTCTCTAAACAGATTGCGGTGGCTATTGAAAATAATATTTTAGCGCATCGTATTGAGAAGTTAGAGATAAAAGATAATCTCACCGGGCTTTATAATCGTTTTTTCATTGAAAGCCGCCTGCAAGATGAGATTAAGCGGGCAATTGTTTATCAGCGTCCCTGCGCTTTTATTGTTTTTGATATTGATAATTTTAAAAATTACGTTGAAAAATTTGGGTTAATTTGGGGAGAATCAGCGTTGAAAAAAGTAGCTAGTACTATGCTTGCTTGTATTAGTGAAGTTGATCGGGTGGGTAGAACAGATGATGATGAATTTTCACTGATTCTTCCGGAAAAAAATAAACGTCAGGCTCAAGAGGTTGCCGAAGAGATCTGTAGAAAAGTTCAAGCATTTTTTTGTGCAGATCAGGATAGTAGTAAATACCTTACGATTAGCGCGGGGGTTAGTGAGAATCCTTTAGATGGAGTGCAGGTAGAGCAATTGGTGGCTAAGGCCAAAGAGTTATTAAAGAAGGCTAAGGATGGCGGTAAAAATCGAGTCGTGATTTTTTAAGTGGGGGACTTGTTAAGGTGATTAGGAGAATTAATAATAAAGCATTAGGTGAGTTGTTGTTGGACCGTGGGATTATTAATCAAGCCCAATTGGACCAGGGCCTAGATCTTCAAAGAGAAAAAGGCGGATTAATCGGTGAAATTCTGGTGGAGTTGGGATTTGTTAAAGAAGATGATATCGCCCAGACCTTGACCGCTCAATATGGTTTTCCTTATTTACCTTTGGGTAATTATGATGTTGATAAAAATATTACCAATATTATTCCCGGCAGAGTGGCTAGGCAATATTTGCTGGTGCCTATAGATAAGATCGGTAATAACCTTACCTTGGCGATGTCCAATCCTTTAAATGTTCAGGCGATAGAAGATGTGGAATTACTTAGTGGATGCAGTGTGCAGACTTTTGTTTCCACCTCTTCTGATATTAAAAGAGCAATTGAAAAATATTATAAGGATAAGGAATGAGAGTAGCTAACCTGCCTGTCGGTTAATTACTCTTTAATATGCTATCACTTAAAGATCGGCTCACGGAAATATTAATTAATAACAAACTTATTACTGCCGAGCATCTTGCGCAGGCGCTCAAGGTGCAGACCGCTAAAGGTGGTAAGCTTAGCGATATTATTGTTGAGCTTAAGTTTGTTAAAGAGAGTGAACTGATTACAACCCTCAGTGAAGGTTTAGGCCTGCCCCTAATTGATTTAAAACGTTTTAAAATCGATCTGGAGATTGCTAAAATAATTTCAATCGATATCGCTCGTCATTATCAAATCATTCCTATATCTAAAATGGGCGATACGATTACATTGGCGATGGCTGATCCACTAAATATATTTGCTATTGACCATGTGCAGGCCCTCACAGGTTTTAAAATAAATCCCATAATTTCTTCGGTTGCCGATATTAATCAAACGATTGAATTATCCTATCCGGATGTTTCTCGAGGGATTATTGATGATTTGGTTAAGGAGATGACTGTTTCTTCTATTGAGTTAATCAAAGAAGAAAAGGACGAGCTTCCTAGTGATCAGGAGTTGAATCGTATTGGCCATGAAGCGCCGGTAACTAAAGTGGTGAATATGATTTTAGAAGAATCAATAAAAAAGAAGGCTTCTGATGTGCTGGTTGAGCCGTTTGAAAAGAAATTGCGTATACGTTTTCGTATCGATGGGATGTTGCGGGAGCAGAAGTCACCGCCTAAAACTATGCATGCATCTATCGTTTCGCGAATTAAAGTTATCGCGGAGCTGGATATTGCTGAACACCGTCTCCCTCAAGATGGGCGTTTTAAAATAAAGATACTTAATCGACAGGTTGATTTTCGTGTTTCTATTTTGCCTTCTAGCTATGGTGAGAAAGTTGCTTTACGTATTTTAGATAAGTCGCAAGCAAATCTGGATATGAAAAAGCTCGGGTTTAGTGATTATCTTTTGGAAGTTTTAGCTAAGATGTCTTTATTGCCTCACGGCATGATTTTGGTTTGTGGGCCAACGGGAAGCGGGAAAACTACTACGCTTTATGCAGTTTTAAAATCTGTAGATAGTCCGGATAAGAATATTGTCACCGTAGAGGACCCGGTAGAGTTTCAGTTAGATGGCATAAACCAGGTTACGGCCAAGCCGGAGATTGGCCTTAGTTTTGCTGCCGCTTTGCGTTCTATTTTACGACAAGACCCAGATATCATTATGATCGGGGAGATTCGTGATTATGAAACTGTAGATATTGCGATTAAAAGTGCTTTGACGGGTCATTTAGTTTTATCGACATTGCATACTACTACTGCCGCCGGAGCGGTGGTGCGCTTAGTGAATATGGGTGTTGAGCCGTACTTAATTAATTCCTCTTTAGTTTGTGTTGTTGCTCAAAGATTGGTGCGTAAGATATGTCCATCTTGTAATGAAGCCTATATTCTTAAGGATGAGATTGCTCAGAGCCTAAAACTAGATGTGAGTAAGATTGGCAAATTACAATTTTATAAAGGCAAGGGCTGTCAGCATTGTTTTAATTCTGGTTATGCAGGCCGAACCGTAATTGCGGAAGTTTTGCAGCTTAGTCAGAAGATCCGAGATCTTATTCTTACTGGTTCGCAGGAACAGTTTATTAAACTACAGGCGCGTAAGGAAGGAATGAAAACTTTGCGTGAGGATGGGCTGGAGGCAGCTTTAAAAGGGTATACGACCATTGAAGAGGTCTTACGCGTAACGACACCGGATGAATAATTAAAAATGCATTTATTAAAAGATAATATCATGGAGATACTCCTTAAGGGGCAGCATATCACCAAGGAGCAATTAGAACGTGCCTTGGGTTTACAAAAAGAAAGAGGCGTTCCTTTAAGAAGGGTTCTGGTTGATGAAGGAATTATTACGGAAGAAGTTTTATTATCATTGCTTTCTGAGCAGCTTTATATACCGACTCTGCGTTTGGCGAAGTTTAGATTTGATGTCGAAGTAATTAATTTAATTCCGGAACGCATGGCCAAGCTTTATAATACTATTCCTTTATCTAAAATTGGCTCAACTATTACGGTGGCAATGTCGGATCCTTTAAATATTTTCGCGTTGGATGATTTAAGCAACTTCACTGGATGCAATATCGATATTGTTTTAAGCCCGGAAGATGAGATTAATCATGCTATTGATAGCCAGTATCGTAAAGAAACTAAGGATATGCAAAATATTCTTGATGAAACAGCGTTGGGCCGTAGCGCAAGTTTAGATAAAAATTTAGAGTTATTTAAAACTGATGAATTGGAGCTGTCTAATGCACTCTTAGAGAGTGAAAAAGCTCCGATTGTGCAGTTAGTCGATATTGTTTTGGCGCAGGCTTTAAAAAGGAGAGCTTCAGATATACATATTGAACCGGAGATTGATTGCCTGCGTATTAGATATCGCGTGGATGGTTCATTGCATGATGTTTTAAGGGTTCCTAAAATAAATCAAAATGCAATTTTAGCTCGACTTAAAATTATTTCTAACCTGGATATTACTGAAAATCGTATTCCACAGGATGGTAGGTTTAAAGTTAAAACTGAAGGGCGGGAGGTTGATTTTAGAGTTTCTAGTTTGCCCACAACCTTTGGCCAGAAATTTGTTTTGCGAGCTTTAGATAAAGGGAATCTTTCTATCGGCTTAGATAAGTTGGGTTTTTCACCGCAGCCGGCGGCGACTTTTAAAGCCGCAGTGGCTAAGCCTTTTGGCATGATGTTGGTTACCGGCCCTACCGGTTCAGGTAAGTCCACTACGCTTTATTCTGTGTTGAATCAGTTAAATACCGCCGAGCGGAATATCGTTACGATTGAAGATCCCGTAGAATATCAGGTAGAGGGTATTACTCAGATGCAGGTTAAGCCGGATATTGGTTTAGATTTTGCTTTAGGCCTACGTTCTATTTTGCGTCAAAGCCCAGATGTAATTATGATTGGTGAAATTAGGGACGCGCAAACTGCGGATATTGCGATTAAAGCGGCGCTCACCGGGCAACTAGTGCTCTCTACGTTGCATACTAATGATGCTATCTCAAGTATTACCCGTCTTATCGATATGGGGGTTGAACCGTTTTTGGTCGCTTCTAGTGTAATTATGCTTTGTGCTCAGCGGCTAGCACGTAAGATTTGCCTTAAATGTCGTTTGCCGATTGAAATTTCGGATGATTTTCTAAAAAAAATAGGCTTTCAGGGTAAAACTACTTTTTATGCTGCGCAAGGATGTAAGTATTGTAATAATACCGGATTCTTTGGGCGAGTTGCAGTGTTAGAAACAGTTTTAATTGATGACACGATGCGAGAGATGGTTATTCGAAGGAAATCGATTGATGAAATTAGGGAATATGCGGTTAAAAAAATGGGTATGAAAACTTTGCGTGATGATGCGTTCTTTAAAGTTAAGGAAGAGTTAACGACTTTGGATGAGGCAATAAGGATTACAACTGAGGAATAATTATGGCGTTTAGAGTTAAGATGCTTTTAATTTGTAATGATCAGGGTTTTCCTAGTTATTTTAAAGAACAACTTTTTACTTTAGGTGAACATGTTGTGGTCGTAGAGCCTACTTATCAGGCGGCAGCTTTGAGCTTAAGCAAGAGTGTTTGTGATCTAGTTTTTGTGCATTACGCTACCTTAGGAACAGATATGGGGTCATTGATGTTTGAATTAAGAAAAGTTGATCCTGATTGTACAGTAGTTGTTTTGTTGGATGGACAAAAGGATGGGCTGGCAAATGAATTTGCGGAATTAGGGGTTTTTGAAAGTATCATCTGGCCGGTAAATGCTGAAAAATTAAAGTTTATTATCGATAAAGGCGCTAAATTACATACCTTATTGGCGGCGAGCCGAAGGATGAATCAGGGATTAAAGGAGAATAATCAAGCCTTAGAAAAGCAAAATACACTTTTAGCTAAAAGAATTGAAGATTCTACGGGTAACTTAAGTAGGTTGTATGAAGATTTACGTTCTACCTATATGCGTACGATTAGGGTTTTGGCGCAGGCGATTGATGCGCGAGATCACTATACGCATAGTCACTCAGAGAATGTGGCACGTTATGCTGTAGTTATTGCGAATGAGTTAAAGCTTTCCGCAAAAGATATTGAATTAATTCGTCAGGCTTGTGAGTTGCATGATTTGGGTAAGATCGGTATTGAAGATAATATTCTGTTAAAAACTTCTGCTTTAACTGCTTTAGAATGGGAGCAGATTAAAAAGCACCCGGTTATTGGTGCTAAGATTCTAGAACCGTTGACTTTTTTAAATGGGGTGGTAGACTTAGTGAGGCAACACCATGAGAATTATGATGGCACCGGGTATCCGGATGGAAGAAAAGGTGATGATATTCTTTTAGGTGCGCGGATTATTCATGTGGCGGATGCTTATGAAGCGATGCGTTCGGCGCGTTCTTATCGAAAACAACCCTTGTTTAAGGAAGAGGCAATTTTAGAGATTGAGCGTAATAACGGGTCGCAATTTGATCCAAAGATTGTGAATGTATTTTTAAAAGTAGTTGATAGCCTTTAAAATTTTTTAATGGAGCGACCTAGAAAATGAATTCCTATAAATATTCGGCAAAAGATAAAAATGGCCAAACCATTAATGGGATAATTCAGGCTGCCTCTGAGACGGAGGTGGTGGATATTTTGCATAAAAAAGAAATGATGGTTTTCTCCGTGGAATTCACCAAGGTTTCTGTGGTTGGGCCAAAAAAAGTTGATCAAAAGATTAAGCTTGATGATTTAGTTATTTTTTCTCGTCAGTTGGCGACAATGATTGATGCGGGTATTCCTTTGGTGAATGCTTTAGGTATTTTAGCTGAGCAGATTGAAAAGGAAGGTTTAAGGGGGATTATTGGTATGGTGCGTCAGGATATTGAAGCGGGTATGAGTTTTTGTGATGCACTGGCTAAGCATCCAGTAGTTTTTTCTGATCTTTTTGTGAACATGGTAAAAGCCGGAGAAGCTTCAGGTATGTTAAATGAAATTCTTGACCGCTTGGCTACGTTTATGGAAAAGCAAGCCGCTTTAAATCGTAAAATAGTTTCCAGCCTAGTTTATCCGGCCGTAGTTGTAAGTATGGCGGTAATTATTACGGCGGTACTTTTAATAAAAGTTGTGCCTACCTTTAAAGGTATATTTGATTCTTTAGGCGGGACATTACCGCTGCCTACTCAGGTTTTGATTTTTGCCAGCGATCTTTTGAGAAAATATATTTTGATTTTGATGTTGGTTTTTGGGGCGGGAGTATTTTTATTTAAAAAAAATCTGAATACAGAAAAAGGTAGATACGCGTTTGACCGATTTACATTAAAGGTTCCGGTTTTTGGCCCGCTTTTACGTAAACTGGCAGTGGCTAAGTTTTCTCGTACTTTTTCTACTTTAGTTAAGAGTGGTGTTTCAGTTTTAAGTGCCCTGGAGATTGTTAGCAAAACCGCAGGTAATAAAGTAGTGGAGGAGGCGGTAGTTAATTGTTCTAAAAGTGTGCGTAACGGTGAGCCGATCTCTCGGCCGTTGGCGAAAAGCGGAGTTTTTCCGCCCATGGTTACCCGGATGATTAATGTCGGTGAGCAAACTGGCCAATTAGAAAAAATGCTTTCTAAAATTGCTGATTTTTATGATGATCAAGTGGATGCGGCGGCCGGGGCATTAACTAGTTTAATTGAGCCCTTGGTGATTGCCTTTTTAGGTATTGTAATTGGGGGTATTGTGATTGCTTTATTCTTACCTATTTTTAAGATTTCGCAACTGATGGCGCGTTAAGATATTGTGGGGCTAATCTGTAGTAGAATTAAGCACTTAGGAGTTAAGTAAAAGTAGAAAAAATAAATAAAAAAAGTTCTTGACAAAAAAGCGTTTTGTATTAAAATACGTATTCCCTTTCCAAAGGGTAAAATTATTGTGAAAATAATTAAAACGCAGTTGACAATTTCTAGTAGTTAATCCGCATCGACAATAAGGGCGCGTAATAATAGAATTTGCGTCCCGACAATTTTGTCGGGACGTTTTTTTGTTTGCCGATTTTTAGGTAAACAAATCGTTCTTTTGATAATTGAATTGCCAAGCGAGGCCATAATAATTCCAGAGGGAGTTATTAGGGTCAATTCATGAGGTTTCAAGTTAAATGAATCATTAGAGCCATTATACATAATTTTTCGAAATTTTTTCGGAGAGTTTGATCCTGGCTCAGAGTGAACGCTGGCGGCGTGGATTAG
>CAYHRM010000030.1:0-12140 GCA_964359035.1 uncultured Planctomycetales bacterium | reverse complement strand
CAGTGGCAGGGGGTAATTCAAAAGGTAGATGAAGCTGCTGTAGCTATTCAAACTATTGATCAGGTTTTAGAGATTCCATTAATAAAAATAAATAAGGCACAATTAATAATTTAATAAGAACGGGAGAGTAAAAAAATGAGTCAGGAACTTTTAGCAATTATTGAACAGATTGAACGAGAAAAGGGAATTAAAAAAGAAATTATGTTGGAGGCGGTAGAAAGCGCAATGTTGAGTGCGGCTAAACGAGTAATTGATTTAAAGCCGGATGAGGAATTTAAGGTGCAGATTGATCGGGTAAGCGGAGAGATTCGCGCTTTTCGAAACAATGAGTTAGTTACGAATATTGATTTTGGGCGGATTGCTGCTTCTACTGCGCGTCAGGTAATTATTCAGAAAATGCGTGAGGCAGAAAAGGATGTGGTTTTTGTGGAATTTCAGAATCGTGTGGGGGAGATCGTCAGCGGCACGGTTTATCGCTTTGAAAAAGGCAATGTGATTGTGGATTTATTGGGTAAGGCTGAAGGCGTTTTACTTAAGCGTGAACAGTCACCTAAAGAAGAGTTTAAGCAGGGGCAGCGTATTCGCGCTTATGTGGTGGAGGTAAAAAAAGATACTAAAGGGCCGCAGATTATTTTATCGCGCGCACATCCTAATTTAGTTAAAGAGTTGTTTGAATTAGAGGTTCCTGAGATTTATGAGGGGATCGTGGAGATTAGAGGGATATCGCGTCAAGCCGGTGAACGTACTAAAATTTCGGTTTATTCTAAGAATGATAAGGTTGATGCGGTAGGTGCTTGTGTAGGCATGCGTGGTAACCGTGTCAGAAATATTGTTAATGAATTGCAGGGAGAAAAAATTGATATTGTGCGTTTTAATGATGATATACGCGAATATATTAAAGCGGCACTTTCTCCAGCGAAGGTTTCAGAGATTAAATTAGATCGGGATAAAATGAAGGCGGGAGTGATTGTTGATGATGATCAACTTTCTTTGAGTATTGGTAAGCACGGTCAGAATGTGCGCTTGGCTTCTCGATTGGTTGGTTGGGAGTTGGATATTCGTACCAAAAGTATGATTGCGGCTGAGGCATTGGGAACAAAGATAGAAGTAACGGCTGCGGCAACGGAAGTAATCGCTAGTCAGTCGGAGTCGGCCAAGATTAAGAAGGTTAAGAAAGAAACTAAAAAAGCACCTAAAAAAGTTATCAAAGCTGAGATTAAAAAGGATGTTAAAAAAGAAGCAAAAAAAGAAATTAAAACGGAGGCTTCTTTAGGGGAGCTTTTGGGAGTGGGCGAAAAAATTGCCGAGAGTTTGAAGGAAGCTGGAATTAAAAGTGTAGATGATATAATCAAGCTTCAGGTATTGGGATTGACCAAGATTAAGGGTATCGGAGAAAAGAAAGCCCAAAAGATTATTACGGAGGCTAAAAAGTTATCCTAGTTTTTTAATATTAAGGCCTGACACCAGGCAGACAGGCCTGCCTATTGGCAGGCAGGAAAGAGAAAATATGCTAAAAATAAAAAAAGAAAAAACAGGAATAAAAAAAGTAGTTAAGCCTAAGGTTAAAACCGAAATAAAAACTAAGAAGCCGTCACTAAAAGTTCAGGCGGTAAAGTCTAAGCTTGTCGCCAAGCCGCCTCGGTTTAGGTCATTATTAAATAAATCTACTGAAAAAAATAAGCCGGTATTTAGATCGATGCTTAAGCCGGCGATTAAATTTGAATCGAAAGGATCAATTAAGGTTGAGCCTAAACCTATAATAAAACCGGAAGTAAAGGTTGTGGCTAAATCTGTAATCAAGCCTGAAGTTAAACCTTTAATTAAGCCTGAAGTAAAGATTGAGGCGAAAGTTGAGGCTAAATCGGCGCACAAACCTGAGGCTAAAACTAAGGTTGAGGTTAAGGTTGAAGCCAAGCCTACAATTAAGCCGGAAGTAAAAGTTGAGGTGCAGATAGCTCCGGAAAAAGAGATTGAGTTGGAGCTACCGATCACGGTTAAAGATTTAGCTATAAAATTACAGGAAAAGTCCTCGATTCTTATTAAACATCTTATGGGCATGGGGGTGATGATTGGGATTAACCAGTCTTTGGATGAGGTTACTTTAAATAAATTATGTTTAAAATATAATTTTGGGATTAAGAAAGCGCTTAATGCCGAAGAGGTGGTTTTGCAGGAGCATAAGAAAATAGATAAGCCGCAAGAGCAAAAGAATCGCTCGCCGATTGTTACTTTTATGGGGCACGTTGATCATGGCAAGACCTCGCTTTTGGATGCTATACGTAAAACTAAAGTTACTGAAGGAGAACATGGAGGGATTACTCAGCATATCGGCGCTTATCGAGTCAGTCTGCCGCAGGGAGAGATTACCTTTTTAGATACGCCGGGCCATGAAGCATTTACTGCTATGCGTGCACGTGGGGCGCGGATTACGGATATTGTGGTTTTAGTAGTGGCGGCGGATGATGGAATTATGCCACAAACTCAAGAAGCTATTGACCATGCTCGGGCTGCCGGGGTAGCGATTATTGTGGCGATTAATAAAATAGATAAAGCGCAGGCAAATTTAGATACGGTTAAAAAACAATTGGCTACGGCGGGATTAAATCCTGAGGATTGGGGCGGTAAAACAATTACTGTTCCGGTTTCGGCTAAGACAGGTGTAGGAATAGATAGTTTACTTGAAATGATATTATTGCAAGCTGAAATTATGGAATTAAAAGCTAATCCTAATCGTTTAGCTTATGGTGTAGTGGTGGAAGCGAGCATGGCTAAAGGCAGGGGGCCGGTAGCGACACTGTTGGTGCAAAATGGCACATTACATCTTAATCAAAATATAATTGTCGGTAATCTATACGGAAAGATTCGGGCGATGCTTAATGACCGGGGCCAAGGTGTGACTACCGTAGGTCCGGCCACTCCGGTAGAAATTTTAGGGATTAACGGAATTCCTCAGGTTGGTGAGCAGTTCTTTGTGATTGAAGATGAAAGGCAGGCTAAGAGCTTAATTGCGGCTCGCGTGGAAAAAGAGAAGCAAGAACAGGTTAAAGTGGTTAAGCGGGTAAATTTGGAAGAGTTGCATACTCAGATTGCTGCCGGTAAAATTAAGGAGTTAAATTTAATTATTAAAGCTGATGTACAAGGATCAATAGAGGCGATTAAAGATACTTTGGAGAAGTTGAATGTCTCCGAAATAAAAATTAATATTATGCATATCGGAGCGGGGAATATCAATACTTCTGATGTGATTTTAGCGGTAGCTTCGGATGCGTTACTTTTGGGATTTAATGTTTCTGCTGATGAACCGGCTAAGGAGTTGATCTCTAAAGAGGGAATTGAAGTTAAAATGTACAGTATTATTTATGAGCTAGCTAATGATATAAAAGCTGCGGTAGAAGGGATGCTTGATCCCAGATTAAAGAAAATATTTTTGGGCCGAGCGGAAGTTAGAAAGATGTTTAAGCTTTCCCACTCTGGTATTATTGCTGGATGTTTTGTCACCAAGGGTAAGATTAATCGTAACTGCATGGTTACATTGATGCGCAACGGTGCGGTTGCTTTTGAGGGTAAGATTTCTAGCCTTAAACGTTTTAAAGATGATGTTCGTGATGTCGGCGAGGGGTTTGAATGCGGTATTGCGGTTGGTGGGTTTGATCAATTGCTTGAAGGTGATATTATTGAAGCTTATGATATAGAGAAGATCGCTAGGAAGCTGTAAGTTATAAGTTTTTGTTTTAAAATTTGAATCGGATGAAATATGGCTAAAAAAAGAATATTAAGTGGAATGCGGCCAACGGGCAAATTACATTTGGGTCATCTGGTGGGTGCTTTGTCTAATTGGGCCAAGCTGCAGGATGAATATGATTGTTTCTTTATGGTTGCGGATTGGCATGCCCTAATGTCTGAATATGAAGATCCGGCGTTGCTTAAAGCTAATATGTTGGATAATGTTATTGATTGGCTCTCTTGTGGGGTTGACCCTGAAAAATCTACTATTTTTATTCAGTCGCAAGTGCCTGAACATCTTGAGCTTTATTTTGTTCTTTCTTTAGTTACTCCTTTAGGGCTACTTGAGCGTTGTCCTACCTATAAAGAACAGTTGCGTCAAGTGGCCAACCGTGATTTAAGTACCTATGCTTTTTTAGGGTATCCGGTTTTACAAGCTGCGGATATTTTACTTTATAAGGCCGATAGCGTGCCGGTGGGCGAAGATCAATTGCCGCATTTGGAGCTGTCACGACAGATTGTGCGTAAGTTTAATCATCTTTATAAGACAACTTGTTTTGTAGAACCTAAGGCTTTGCTTACTCAGACTACCCGTCTTTTAGGGCTGGATGGCCGCAAGATGAGTAAAAGTTATAATAATTATATTGCTTTAACTGATGCGCCGGAGGTTATTTTTAAAAAGGTGCAGGGGATGTTTACCGATCCAGAGCGGATTCGAGTTACGGATCTGGGGCATCCGGATAAATGTATTGTTTTTTCTTATTATGCGGCATTTTCTCCTGAGCAGCAGAATCAGGTTCATGAACGTTGTACTAAAGGCTTGATTGGTTGTACAGAATGTAAAAAGGAATTAGCCGCCCGGCTTACTAATTTATTGGCGCCGATTCAAGAAAAACGATCTGTTTTGCAAAAAAACAAAAAGCAGATTGAGGAGATCTTGTCTAGCGGCAGAGAAAAGGCGTCTTTGTTGGCGAAGAAAACCATGGCCGAAGTAAAGGGCTTACTTAAGATATGAATTATAAAATCCGTTTAGATATGTTTGAAGGTCCGTTAGACTTGTTATTATATTTAGTAAAAAAAGACCACCTTAATATTTACGATATCCCGATTGCCAAAGTCACGCAACAATATTTAGAATATATTAATTTGATGCAGCTTTTGGATCTAAATATTGTCGGAGAATTTTTGGTAATGGCCGCTACTTTGATGCAGATAAAATCTAAGATGTTGCTTCCCGCAGAAGAGTTGGCGGTTTTAGAAGAAGAGGATGATCCGCGCGCGGAATTGGTAAAAAGGCTTCTGGAATATGAAAAGTTTAAACAAATTGCGGAAAATTTAAAGCAAAGGGAAATTAGCCAGCAGGAAGTTTTTAAGCGGTCGAAAACTGATGAACCGGCTGATACTAAGGTGTCGGATAAGCAAGGAGTTTATTTTGAGGCGAGTATTTTTGATTTAATTAGCGCTTTTTCTCAGGCTTTAAAAGATATACCTCGGGAAGTTTTTTATGAAGTGATCAAGGACCAGTATACGGTTGAGCAAAAAGTTCATGATATCCTGCACTTGTTGTTGGTAGAAACAGAAATTAAGCTTTCAGAGTTATTTGCTAAGACTAAGAGCAAAATGGAAATCATTGTGATCTTTTTGGCGATTTTGGAGCTGGCAAAAATGAAGGAAATTATGGCTCGTCAAGACGTGGAGTTTGAAGATATAATTATATTTAGAAATAAAGAAAATATTATCCCCTATGAGCGAAGAGACCAGGCACCCATTACTGAAAGCTGATTCCATTATTGCTAATATTAAGGAATCCGAAGAGGATGTAGTTTTAAATATATCCTTAAGGCCAAAGAAGTTTGTGGAGTTTGTTGGCCATAAGGATATTGTGGATAATTTAAAAATCGCTATTCAAGCAGCAAAGCAAAGAAAAGAGCCTCTTGAACATGTGCTTTTAAGCGGGCCTCCGGGCTTAGGTAAAACTTCTTTGTCGCATATTATTGCGCATGAGATGGGTGCTAAAATTACCGCCACCAGTGGCCCGGCGATTGAGCGGGCGGGAGATTTAATTGGCATACTAACCAATCTGGAATGTGGGGATATTCTTTTTATCGATGAGATACATCGCATGTCCAAGGTGGTTGAAGAATTTTTGTATCCGGCCATGGAGAGTTTTCAGATCGATTTTATTATTGATAAAGGGCCATACGCTAAAACAATCAAGTTCAATCTCAAGCCATTTACTTTAATCGGGGCCACGACGCGTACCGGGCTTTTAGCTGCTCCGCTTCGAGGAAGGTTTGGTATATTCTATAGTTTGGATTTTTATAAAATAGAAGATTTGGCTAAAATTATAAAAAATTCCAGCCAGTTATTGTCTGTAAAAATTGATGATGCGGCTACCCTAGAGATTGCCAAGCGCTCTCGGGGAACTCCGCGTATTGCCAATCGGCTTTTGCGTCGGGTGAGGGATTATGCTCAGGTATTAAAAATCGAAAATGTTAATCAGGCGTCAGCTTCCAAAATTCTCAATGAACTGGGTATTGATCAAGCGGGTTTTGATGATTTGGATCGTAAGGTTTTGCGATTGATTTTAGATTCATTTGGCGGCGGGCCAGTGGGGATTGAATCTTTAGCGGCTAGCCTTAATGAAGAGGTCGATACGATCCAGGACGCAGTTGAGCCGTATCTTTTAATGGCGGGGTATTTAAAACGTACTTCGCGTGGCCGTTTAGCTACGGCTAAGGCTTTTGCGCACTTTGGTATGAAATTTAATAAAGAGCAGCAGGAAGAGATCTTTTAGTTTTCGATAATGGATATTTTACTGCATATCTGTTGTGCTCCTTGCTTAATTTATCCTTTTAAAAGACTAACGGAGGCAGGATTTAAGATTAGCGGGTTTTATTACAATCCCAATCTTTTTCCTTCTGAAGAATACATTAGGCGTAAAGAGGCTTTAGAATTTTTTAATCAAGATTTGCAGCTGAATATAGAGTATCCTCAATATCAGCCAGGTGATTTTCTTCAGGCAGTTAATACTTTAGAATTATCGCCTCAACGGTGTGTAAATTGTTGGTCATTGCGTTTACAGAAAACAGCTAATCAGGCTAAGAAAAATGGTTTTGCGGCATTTAGTACCACCTTATTGGTCAGCCCGTATCAGAACCATGCAATGCTTAAGCAGTTAGGTTATGAAATTGGCCGCAAAACAGGTATAGATTTTTATTATGAAGATTTTCGTGTTGGTTTTCAGCAAGCACAGTTAGAAGCTAAGCGTAAAGGTATTTATCGACAGAAATATTGCGGTTGCCAGTATTCAATACCGCCTCAACTTAGAAAGTGTCAAGGGTAACTTGAGTGTGTTGAAGGAATGGGCCGGCACTTTTAAAGCAGGGGGCTTGAGGAGAAAAATGAAATTTAAAATATTAGTTATATTTTTATTTTGTTATTTATTTACTCCTAGATTGGGCTTAACTTTGGATAATCAAGTTTTGGCTAAACAGGTTATTGCTCGAGGTATTTGGGTTTCCGTGTTTTCTGGGAAAAAAGTGCTTTATTCTGAGCAGGGGGTACGTAATTTGATTACCCAATGTAATAAGGCCAAAATAAATGAGATCTATTTACAGATTTTTCAATCGGGTAATGCTTATTATGATTCTAAGATTACGGATAAAACAAAATATGACCAAATGGTTGCCTCTGCCGGGTTGGATACCTTGGATTTATTGCTCCGGGAAGCCGGCCAGAGCAATATTAAAGTTTTTGCCTGGGTGAACATCTTGGGGTTAGGGAAAAATGAAAAAGCAGATATTTTGAATAAGTATGGCAATTCTATTCTTACTCGGGATCAGTATCAGCGGCCATCAAAGATTTCTGCTAGTACCGAGTTGGATAAATATTATTTGAGAGAGGATATGATATTTTTAGAGCCGGGAGATTCTAGGGTAGAGACGTATATGCTGACGATTATTAATGAGATTATTAATCGTTATCCGTTATTTAGCGGAATACATTTAGATTATATGCGTTATCCGTCGCCTGTTCCATTTGTCCCAGGTTCAAGGTTTAATAAATTTGGTTTAACCTATGGTTATGGAGCGATGAATGTAGAGCGATTTCGCGATAAAACCGGGATTAATACCTTAGATACATTAAATAATGAAGATGAGTATCTGGCTTGGGATAATTGGAAACGTCAGCAGGTTACGGATTTGGTGCGTAAAATTTCTACGCTGGTTAAAGTTAAATCCGCCGGTTTAGTGGTTTCTTGTGCAGTTATCCCGGTTACTGAGCGCGCATATAGTAACGCATTCCAAGATTGGTCAGCTTGGCTGGAGGAAGGGATTATTGATTATGCGGTATTGATGGCTTATACTAAAGACAATCAGTTTGCTAAAGAAGCGTTAAAGAGTGGCTTGGGGCATCGTGGTAAAGGTAAAATTTATGCTGGCATAGGCATGTTTTTGATGAAAAATAATCCGGATTTATTTTTTAATCAATTTCGTTTGATTACTGAGTTAGCTCCCGACGGTATAGTCCTCTATTCCATTGACGATTTAACCGATCAAATTATAGGGTACCTGAATTAATTTTTAAAACAGTGGTTATTTTTTTTAAATGATCACCGCTATTACTATTTTTTATTATGTTAAAACTTGCTGAATTTGATTATCCTTTGCCTAAAGAACTGATTGCTCAGTATCCTTTAGAAGATAGAGAGCAGGCCAGATTGTTAATCATGGATCGAGAAACTGGCTCAATTTGTCATGGTGTATTTAAAGATATCATTGGATTTTTTAGAAAAAATGATTTGTTAGTGCTTAATGATACCAAGGTTTTACATTGTCGTTTAATGGCTAATAAGGTAACCGGCGGTAGGGTTGAAATTTTACTTACACGGCGGATTAGCGGAACGACTTTTTCTTGTTTGGTTCAGCCAAGCCGTACAAAAGTTGGTGAAAAAATTCTTTTTGCTTCGGGAAAGATCTCTGGAACATTAAGCAGCCGGGGGCAGATCAGCTTTAAACAATCGGATGCGGATACGATTTATAATTTCGGGATTGTTCCTTTGCCGCCTTACATTAAACGGCCACCGGAGGATTTAGATACGATTTATTATCAAACGGTTTATGCCAAAAATGAAGGGGCGCTTGCTTCGCCTACCGCGGGTTTACATTTTACGCAAGGCTCACTTAAGCAGATTCAGAGTGCGGGGGTTAATTTGGCTTATGTAACATTACATGTGGGGTTGGGTACATTTCGCCCGGTAAGATGTGAAAATATAATTGAACATAAAATGGAACCAGAGTATTTTTTAGTTCCCGATGTTTCTATTGCTGCGCTGGCCAGGGCCAAAGCGGATAAAGGGCGGGTTATCGCTGTTGGCACAACCAGTTTGCGGGCATTAGAAACTTATGCTACTGGCCGTAAAGAAGGTAATACGGAGTTGTTTGTTTATCCGGGGTATAAATTTGCTTTGGTGGATTGCCTGTTGACTAATTTTCATCTTCCAATGACTACTCTTTTAATGTTGGTTTGTGCTTTCGGGGGTAAAGAATTAATGATGAAGGCATATCAAGAAGCAGTGGATAAGAAATATAGATTTTATAGTTATGGCGATGCGATGTTGATTATCTAGTAGCTGTTTTGTTTTATTCCATCGCGCACCGCTTGATTTTCCCCTGCGAGGAAAATCTGCGCTCGGGGAGTATTTTGCGCTCTGCCAAGAGTTTTATAGAGGGGCATCCGTACCCGCGCAAAATCCTCACATGCGCTTAGGAATAAAACAAGCCAGCTGTTAATAGGCTTTCTGGCTTTTGCTGGAGGCGCATTAGAAAGCTAGAGCTGATATGAGAAACAAGACAAGACAGACGCTAAAATATTAAAATTATGTTTACTTTAATTCATCAAGACAAAAATAGTAAAGCAAGATTGGGCAAGATAACTACCGAGCATGGCCAGTTTGATACGCCGGCTTTTATGACCGTGGGTACGCATGCCACAGTTAAAGGGCTGATGTTTAAAGATGTTCAGGAGGCCGGTGCGCAGATAATTCTGGCTAATGCTTACCATGTATTTCTAAGGCCGGGGATGGAAATTATTAAAAAAGCCGGGGGCCTACATAAATTTATGAGCTGGGATAAGCCCATACTTACCGATAGCGGAGGTTATCAGGTTTTTAGTTTAGCACTTTTTCGTAAGATGTATGACCGGGGGGTTGAATTCCAGTCGCACATTGATGGTTTAAAGCATTTTCTTACACCTGAAGGTGTAATTAATATACAGCAAACATTGGGTTCGGATATTATGATGCCGCTTGATGAGTGCGTGCATTATCCTTGCACCAAAGAAGAGTCTAAGCTGGCGATGGAGAGAACGGTGGCTTGGGCAAAAAGATCAAAGGATGCCCACGGGGATGCCAAGGGGTTATTATTTGGAATTGTGCAGGGAGCTACTTATGAGGATTTGCGTTTGGAATGTACCCAGCGTTTAGTGGAGATGAATTTTGATGGCTATTCTATTGGCGGAGTTTCTGTTGGCGAGAGCAGCAATCTAATATATAATATTATCGAGTTAGTGGTGGGGTTGTTGCCGTCAGATAAGCCGCGTTATGCTATGGGTATTGGCTATCCGTTTGATATAGTCGAGGCAGTAGACCGGGGAGTGGATATGTTCGATTGTGTAATTCCTACTCGTTACGGAAGAAATGGTACGGCTTTTACAAGTTGTGGTAAGATTATTATTCGTAATGCCGCTTATACCGAAGATTTTAGGCCCTTAGATTTAAAATGTGGCTGTTATGTGTGTAAAAATTTTACCCGGGCTTATTTAAGGCATTTGTTTAATGCTAAAGAGATGCTTGGTTTGGTTTTACTTAGCCTGCACAATGTTTATTTTTTTCTGGATTTGATGCGCCAGATCCGTCAAGCGATCAAAGAGGATAAATTTAGCCAATTTAAGCAGATGTTTTTAATGGATTATAATAATCAGATATGCGCATAGATATTATTAGTATTTTTCCGAAGATGTTTTCTGCCGTGCTGGATGAGTCGATGATTAAGCGGGCTCAGCAAAAAGGCAAGGTAAAGATTTTTGCGCATGATTTAAGGAATTATACTAATGATCTGCATCGTAAAGTTGATGATCGTCCATTTGGTGGCGGCTCGGGCATGGTAATTCAGGTGGAGCCTGTTTTTAGGGCATTACAGGCAATTAAGAAAAAAATTAAAGGTAAGGCCAGGGTAATTTTATTATGCCCTCAGGGAAAAAGATTTAATCAGGCCTATGCCAAAAAATTATCGCGTTGCCGGAATTTAATCTTTATCTGTGGACATTATGAAGGTGTAGATGAGAGGATTAGGCAATATTTAGTGGACGAAGAGATCTCTATCGGGGATTATGTTTTAACCGGAGGAGAGCTTGCGGCTATGGTGATAGTAGATAGTTTAGTTAGGTTGATTCCTGGGGTGCTGGGGGATAAAAATTCCTTGAATTTTGAGTCATTCGAAGGTAATCTATTAGAATATCCGCAATATAGCCGGCCAGCTAAATTTAAAAACTGGTTGGTGCCTGGGGTTTTGGTATCAGGAGATCATGATAAAATTTACGCTTGGCGTAAACTTCAGTCGCTTAAGCGGACCAGGCAAAGAAGGCCGGATTTACTAAAAATATAAAAGTAACAGAAAGGAGCAACAGTAATGGATATCAAGTCAATTGAGGCAGGATTTACTAAGAAAGAGATGCCGGCAATTAATGTCGGAGATACAGTTAAGGTTCTTACTAGGATTCCAGAAGGCCCGGATAAATTTCGTTTGCATCCTTTTGAGGGTGTAGTGATTGCTAAAAGTGGATCGGGCTTGAAGCTTAATTTTACCGTTAGGAAAGTTTCCTCTGGTGAGGGTGTGGAGCGTGTGTTTCCGCTTTATTCTCCGGTTATTGACCGAATTGAAGTTCTTCGTTTTGGTCAGGTTAAAAGAGCTAAGCTTTATTATTTAAGAAAGAAAGTTGGTAAGCATGCCACTAAAATTGAAAGCAAAGAAGAAAAAGCTTAAGTAGTGCTGCGTTACGAAAGGGCGCTTAAGCTTAAGGGGTATGATTTAATTATTGGCGTGGATGAAGCAGGCCGGGGGCCTTTAGCTGGGCCGGTAGTAGCGGCGGCAGTGTGGTTAAAGGATTTTAGGTTTATTCATCGAATTGATGATTCCAAGAAATTATCACCGGCAAAAAGAAAAGAAGCGTTTTTTGAAATAAAAAGTAAATCTTTATATGCCATTGCTGCGGTTAATCATAAAAAGATTGATCAGGTTAATATTTTACAAGCGACAATTTTAGCCATGCAAAAGGCAGTTATGGAATTGATCAAACAGTTCAGTAGTTTGTTAGTTTTCTAGTTTTTTTTTAAACCGTTCCGACTTGATATTGTA
>CAYHRM010000029.1:0-12359 GCA_964359035.1 uncultured Planctomycetales bacterium | reverse complement strand
GCGGAAAGGTGCTTACAGTTAATTTAGTTAAGGGCCGCTCAACCAGTGCGCTTATTAAAAAAATCGTTTATGACTTCTCAAAAGAATAATGTTGGCCGGATAATCGATGCTAATTTAAATCGGGTTAAAGAGGGGTTGCGTGTTTGCGAAGAGATTACTCGTTTTATTTTGGATCACCATAAATTTACGGCGGCATTTAAACAAATTAGGCATAAAATAGATAGTTTGGGGAACAGGGTTTATCCGCCGGTTAAACTACTTAGCCAGCGTAGAGCGCAGGCGGATGTGGGAAGATTTAATTCCTCTGGTGAATTAAAACGTGGTAATTGTAAAGATATTTTTTGGGCTAATCTTCAGAGAGTTAAAGAATCTTTGCGCGTGTTGGAAGAGTTTAGTAAGCTGATAGATATTAAGGCGGCTTTAGGTTTTAAGCAGCTTAGATATAAAGTTTATGAAATTGAGAAAAAGTCTTTTAAAAAAATCTCGAGTTTATCTGATTCTCGATCGGCCGGTTTTTAATAAATTTACTTTAAAAGATATTGTTAGTTTGACCGCGCATAAAGAAATAGGCTTAATTCAGCTGAGGGATAAGTTTAGCGCTAAAGAAGAAGTTTTAAAGTTTGCGCAGAAACTGGCAAAGCAAATTGGCTCAACTAAAACGCTCTTTATTATTAATGATTACGTGGATGTGGCGGTGGCATCTTTAGCGGATGGTGTGCATCTGGGGCAAGAGGATTTATCTTTAAAGCAGGCCAGAAAGCTATTAGGCCAGGATAAGCTTATTGGAGTAAGCTGCCATAATCTGACCCAGGCGTTAAAAGCGCAACAAGAAGGAGCAGATTATATTGGTATTGGCCCATTATATGCCACTGCTACTAAGCCGGGTTGTGCGGGGATTGGTTTAAAAGTAGCCGCAGAGGTCTTCGCTAAGATAAAAATACCTTGTTTTGCGATTGGTAATATTGGTGAGGGGAATATCGAGCCAATGGTTGCCGTTGGTGTTAAGCGGATTGCAGTTTGTCGGGCGATTTTAGGAGCCAATAATCCTGGCGGAGTAACTAAGCGACTTTATAAGCAGTTAAAAAAAATATGACACAACTAGAGTACGCGAAGAGAAATATTATCACTGCGCTGATGCGTAAGGTTGCGTATCAGGAAGCAGTCCAGCCTAAAGAGTTGATGCGCTTGATCCGCTTAGGGCAGGCAGTCATACCTCTAAATATAAATCATAAAATAAAAAAACCTTGCGCTGTTGGTAGCGGTTTGTCCACTAAGGTCAATGCTAATATTGGCACTTCTACGGATGAATCTCGCCTGGCGGATGAAATTTGTAAGCTTAAAATAGCGATAAAGTATGGCGCGGATGCGCTGATGGATTTAAGTGTTGGTGGTAATCTTACTAAAGTAAGAAAAGAGATTCTAAGGTATTCGACTGTGCCGGTGGGGACGGTCCCGATCTATGAGGTGGCGGTGAGAGCTAAAGAAAAATATAAAAATTTTCTTAAATTCGGTGCTCAAGATATTTTAGATGTATTAAATGATCAGGCTAAACAGGGTGTAGATTTTTTTACTATACATAGCGGAGTAACACAGGGCAGTTTAAAGGTGTTAAGCCAGCATAAGCGGTTGATGGGGGTGGTTTCGCGCGGTGGAGCGATTATCGCTAGTTGGATAAAATATCATAGAAAAGAAAATCCTTTCTATTCGCATTTTGATCAAATTTTAGATATTGCTCATGAATATGATGTAACCTTAAGTTTAGGTGATGGGTTGAGGCCGGGTTCGATTTTAGATGCTACGGATAAAGCGCAGATCGCGGAATTAAAAATTCTCGGAAGCCTGGCTAAACGTGCCCGGGCAAAAGGTGTACAGGTGATGATTGAAGGGCCAGGCCATGTCCCCTTGGATCAGATAGAAAAAAATATTGCTTTAGAGAAAAAATATTGCTCAGGCGCGCCATTTTATGTACTCGGGCCCTTAGTTACTGATGTTGCTCCTGGTTATGATCATATTACTTCGGCCATTGGAGGAGCGATTGCTGCTAGTGTCGGGGCGGATTTTCTTTGTTATGTTACCCCCGCTGAGCATTTACGCCATCCGGCAATTAGTGATGTGCGGGAGGGAGTAATTGCTTGCCGGATTGCCGCGCATGCCGGTGATTTAGTCAAGCGTCGAAAATTGGCGATTGGTTGGGATAAAAGTATTTCTGTGGCTCGTCAGGCGCGGGATTGGAAAAAACAAATTAAGTTATCCATTGATCCGGATAAAGCTAAAGCCTATCGCTTAAGCAGCAAGCCAAAGCTTTCTAGTGTGTGTACAATGTGCGGAGAATATTGTTCAATTAAATTGATGCAGGACTGTACAGGAAAATAAATATTTTGCGGGTGTAATTCAGTGGTAGAATGGCAGCTTCCCAAGCTGCACATGGCGGTTCGATTCCGCTCACCCGCTTAGGAATTAAGCAAAAGGACGGATGAGAAAAATTATTTTAATCCTGATGTTGGTTAGCTTAGCTGGTTGTGTGAGTGTCCCTCCTTATAGCGGGCCGACCTTGCCTGCTTCGGCTCAAGGGGCCTTAGGAGTTCGTCACCGCGTAGAAGCAGGCCAAACACTTTGGAGGATATCTAAGCTTTATGGTGTAGATATTGATGATATTATCCATCTTAATCATCTCTCTGAAAATTCCACGATTGAGATCGGACAGGTGCTTATAATTCCTAACCGTTTACGTTTGCAGAATATTCCGATAAAATCTAGCGGGGATGATTTTATTTGGCCATTAAAAGGAAGAGTAATCGCTGGTTTTGGTTCTAATTATCGTAATTTAATCAATAGAGGTATTAATATTCAAGCCCCGACGGGTTCAGATATTTTAGCTACGCGCAGTGGCCGGGTAGTTTTTTATTCCAGCAGTTTTGGTAACTATGGTAAGACGGTAATTATCGACCATGGAGATGGCCTGCGTAGTGTTTATTCCAGAATTTCAGAAATTTTGGTGCAATCAGGAGAAAACGTGCAAAGGGGGGCATTGGTTGGCCGGGTGGGTGCGAGTATTCGAGATAAAAATAGTTATCTTCATTTTGAGATCCGAAAAGGCGCCCTGCCGCAGAACCCCTTATTTTATTTATCATGATAAAAGACAAATTTTTTGACCGTAAAAATTATATTCAAATTTTAGCCAAGCGCGTAGGTGGCCTAAAAGAAGGTTACCGGCAGAATATTGCAATTATTGGTGATGAAAATGTTGGCAAAACTAGTATTATCTCTAAATTTTTGGCTGATTTTTACGACCCTGCGATTATTACGGTATATTTAGAGGTAAGGCCAGAATCGCTGGATGGATTTGTGAGAAGGTATATCGGCGCATTATTATATAATTTTCTTTTAAATAGCGCTTTACCTTTAAAGGAAGACCTGGATTATTTAATTGCCAAATCTTCTCGGTATATACCCAAGACGACAGAAAAAGTAAATTTTATATTGAATGAACTTTCTCGAAGGAAGAAGATAAATATTATTACTGAGCTTTTCAACCTCCCGGAGTTAATTCATCAGGAAACCGGCAAATTTACGGTTTTATTTTTGGATGAATTTCATAATTTGGAGGATATTGGGGTAAAAAATTTATACCGGGAGTGGAGTAAACTGCTGATTATACAGAAAAATACACTTTATTGCTTAGCCAGCTCCAGGATGTTTAAAACCCGGGTCATTCTTTCTAAGCAGCTTTCTTTGTTGTTTGGTAATTTTGAAATTATTACGGTTGAGCCATTTGATATTCATGCTAGCGGACGTTATCTAGATCATCGTTTTTTTAATTTAAAGTTAGACGCGCAGTTAAAAGATTTTATTATTAGTTTTACTGGTGGTTATCCTTTATACCTAGAATTGATCGCGGATGCTTTGGTTAAGCAGCCAGATGGTTTTAAGGCGCCAGTTACGGCGGTGAATTTAGTGGATATTTTGGAGGAGCTGTTATTTAATACTTCAGGGATCCTTAATCAAAGATTTTCTAATTATATTAAGCGTTTTTTAGATGCGGGTGCTAGCAATGATTATGTTGCTATATTTTATTTGATTGCTTCCGGGCGTAATCGAATTAAAGATATTGCCCATGTTTTACATAAACAAAAAAAAGAGCTGGGGACTAGGATTAATTACCTGCTTGAGTTGGATGCGGTTACTCGCAGCGGGGATTTTCTCAAAGTCAGTGATCGCTTATTTGCTCATTGGATGCGTTTTGTTTATCAGGAAAAGATGCGCTCATTATCATTTGATGCTAAAAATCAGAAAGAAAAGTTTCGGGATAATATTCAAGAGCTTATCCAGGAGTTTGCTAAACAGTCGAATAAACCTTTGACGAATCGTGTTTGGGAACTATTACAGCTTTTTGAGGATGATCTTGTGCAGATTGAACGTAAAAAGATCCGCTTGCATCATTTTCGCGAGGTAAAACCACTGGTCTTTGGAGAGCGTTTATTAAAAGATGGTTTATTAGGCCGCTCTAGCGATGCGCTGTGGATTATGGCGATTAAATCTGATGCGCTTACTGAGCAGGATATTACGGATTTCTCAAAGGAATGTAAAAGATATCATCATAAATCGCAGCGGAAGATTATGGTTACTTTAAAGGAAGTTGACCCTAATGCTAGATTAAGAGCTTTGGAAGAGAAGATTTGGACCTGGGACCTAAACAATTTAAATCAAATTTTAGATTTATTTTCTAAGCCACGAGTAATCGCATGAGCCTGATTATAAATTTTAATAAAGTTAATTCTTCCGATTGTGTAAGAATTGGCGTAATTTCGGATACACACATTGCGAGTAAAAATGAGCATCTTCCCCAGGTGGTTTTGGATATTTTTAAGCATGTAGATTTAATTATTCATGCCGGAGATATTGTAAACTTAGGGGTAATTGATGAATTAAAGGGCATATGTCCCAAGGTGGTGGTGGTGGCCGGAAATATGGATCAGGAGGCAGTGAAGAAAAAATATCCGGTCAAGCAGGTTTTGGATATTTTTGGATACCGGGTAGGCCTGATGCATGGAGCGGGGCCGGAGTTAAATATTCCGCAGCTACTAAAAGATGTTTTTAAGAAAGATAATTGTGACCTGATTATTTTTGGCCATTCGCATAAACCGATGAATAAGAGAATAGATGGTGTATTATTTTTTAATCCGGGTAGTGCTACGGGCTTTACGGTTGCGGGTAATTCTTGCGGTATAGTGGAATTAAAAAAAAGGCAAACCGGCCTTGGCCTGGTTTGTAATTCTCAGAGTGAGATTGAAGCCAGGGTAATAAAAATTTAAAATGGATAAACTTTGGGCTCCTTGGAGAATTAATTATATCAGCAGTAAAATTAAAACTAAGGGCTGCATTTTTTGCCGGGCTAAGAAAAATAACGCCAAGGATTATGTAATTTTTAAAACTAAAAAATCTATTTGTTTGTTAAACATTTATCCATACAATAATGGCCATCTTTTAATTTCTCCGCTTAGGCATATTGCGGATATTGACCTGTTGAATGAAGAAGAGGCTTTAGATATGTTTAAATCTCTAAAGCGTTCCAAGGCGCTATTGCAAAAAGTTTTAAAGCCGCAAGGTTATAATATCGGTTTTAATCTTAAAAGAAGTGCCGGCGCGGGAATCACCGGGCATTTACATTTACATATCGTACCGCGTTGGGTAGGGGATATTAATTTTATGCCGGTAACCGGAAACACTAAAGTTATTTCACAGTCGCTGGATGAGTTGTTTAGACGTTTAAAAAATGCCGATAAATAAAATCAACGAATTTGAAAGTAAGTTTCTTGCTCCTTATGCCATGAAAAGCTGTGATTCTCGTGGCCGGGCGCATCTAGAAGATGAACACGCTTACCGGTCCTGTTATCAGCGTGATCGAGATCGCATTATTCACTCGGCAGCTTTTAGAAGGCTAGAGTATAAAACGCAGGTTTTTGTAAATCATGAAGGTGATTATTATCGCACGCGACTGACGCATAGTATTGAGGTTTCTCAGATTGCGCGGACCATCGCTTGTGCCCTAAGCTTAAATATGGATTTAACCGAGGCGATTGCTTTGGCCCATGATTTGGGGCATACACCATTTGGCCACTCTGTGGAAGAGGTGCTTAATGAATTAATGGCTAAAGCCGGCGGGTTTAATCATAATCTTCAGGGTTTAAGGGTGGTGGATTTTTTAGAGGAGCGTTATCCGGAATTCCCGGGTTTAAATTTAAGCTGGGAGGTCAGGGAAGGAATCGTGAAACATTCTTCAGTTTTTGATATAGCGGTTAAGATCAAAGAGTTTTATCCTAAGAAAATGCCTTCATTGGAGACTCAACTGGTGGATGTCGCAGATGAGATTGCTTATGATAATCATGATTTGGATGATGGCCTTACCTCTGGGTTGATCAAGGAGAGTGATTTGGAAGACCTGGAGATTTGGCAAAAAATAAATCGCCTGATCAATCAGAAATATGCTAAAATTAATCCTGGTAGCCGAAAGTATTTAATCATCCGTGGTTTAATTGATTTACAAGTTACGGATTTAATTACTCATACGCAAGCAGAGCTTTCGCGGCGTAAGATTAAAAAATATACTGACCTGGGAAAGATTGATTCAAAAATAGTAGATTTTAGTAGCCAGATTAAGCAGTTAAGAAAGCCGCTTAGGCAATTTCTCATGCAGAAACTTTACCATCATTACCGAGTGGTGCGCATGAGCACTAAGGCTAAGCGTTTTATCCATGAGTTGTTTACAGAATACCTTAAACGTCCCGCACAAATGCCTTCTGAGATACAGCGCAGGATTACTCAAGAAGGTGTAAGACGGGTAGTCTGTGATTATATTGCCGGCATGACTGACCGGTACGCTTTAGATGAATATAAAAAATTATTCAACCCCTACGAAAAAGTATAGATTTTTAATTTCCGCGGTACATAGTATTTACCGTTTGCTTAACTCTACCTATGAGGTTAATGAGTTGATTAGCCGCATGGGGCGTTTATTTTGTCAATTTTTTAATGCCCAGTATTGCCTTATTGTTTTATTGGATCCCAGCAAAAAATATTCTATTATCAAATGTTCGATTAATGATAATAAGAAATTGGTCGTTTATAAAAAAACTAAGATTGGCGGAAGGGTTGAAGAAAAAATTATTAAAAGTTCATCCGCCGTTAGAAAAGGGAATCTCTTAGGTATTCCGCTTATCTCTGAAGACTTGATGGGGCTGGCAATTATTAAACGTACTAAGTCTGGCCAGTCTTTTGATCTGTTTGACCAGGAGATGTTGATGACTATGGCGGAGCAGGCGGTGATTGGGATTAAAAATATGCAGCTTTATGAAGAGCAGCAACGCATAGTTATCGGCAGTATTAAATCTTTGGTTACGTTTTTGGATACTCAAGTTTCTCGGGAATATACGCATTCACCGTGTTTTAGCAAACTGGTTTGCGCATTGGGCTCTGAAATGCATTTAAATGAGAAACAGCTGCAAAGTCTTAAATATGCCAGTCTTTTACACGATGCCGGAAAAGCGGATATCCCAGAAGCCATATTAACTAAGACCACCAAGCTGACAGATGAAGAGTATGATATTATCAAAATGCATCCGGTTAAAGGGGCGCAGATTTTAAGGCCGTTACAAGTTTTACGTCCAGCCATTCCGATTATTATGTATCATCATGAAAAATTTAACGGTACAGGTTATCCCTCGCAATTAAAGGGCGGCCAGATTCCTTTGGGCGAGCGGATTATGTCAGTGGCGGATGCTTTTGAGGCGATGGTTTATGGCCGGCCGTATCGCAAGAGAATGGATATTGCTTCAGCGATAAAGGAAATAAAAAGAAAAAGCGGCTCGCAATTTGATCCTAAAATTGTTGAGGCTTTTTTAAATGTAATTAAAAATTTTAATAAGAAAGTTTATTTGGAGCAGGATGGGGCTTGAGCAAGCAGGTTAGTTTATGGCAGAAAAACAGGAGTATTTACAATCTGAACTTTTTTCCTCGGATGATAATAGCGGGCAATATAAGCCGCGCAGCCATAAAAATTCGTTTTTTTTACGGATCCGCGGCTATGAAAAAGTTATGCTTTTTATTATGGGTTTGGTTTTAACGAGTATTGTTTCTTTTTCGCTGGGGGTAGAAAATGGCAAGCGTGTTAATTGGAGTAAAAATAATGCGATTGAACAGGCTAATTATACGATTCAATTGGCAACTTTTAAAAATAAGCAGCTTGCTTTACGAGAAGTTCAGTTGTTGTTAAAAGAAGGATTAACTCCGATGGTTTTTGCCAAAGGAGGTTATATTATTTTGTGCGTAGGCAAATTTTCCAATCAAGAGAGCGCGCAACCTTTGCTGATTCAACTGCAGAGAACCTACGCGGGTTGCCGCATAAGGAGGTTATAAACATGTCAATTCATCCGTCATTAACTATTTCGGAAAAGGACAAAAAGACTCGCTCAGTATTAAAGCGTATTGAGCGTATCAGGCAGATGCAGGAAAAGGGTAATTGGAAACAAGGGGATTCAGTTTATGGTTTACCCAAGATTAAAAGCTTAAGGATTAAGATTAAAAAAGAGAAGGTTGAGAAGGCTGCTACGACCACTGAAGAGGGTGCAGCGCCGTCAGCTGCCGGGGCAAAGGCTGCTGCTCCTAAAGCTGCTGCAGGTAAAGCTGCTCCTAAAGCTGCTGCAGGTAAAGCCGCTCCTAAGGCTTAAGTAAAAGCAAGGTTAAAATAGATGCGGTTAAATTGTAAAATTAAAAGCGGGTTTATTTTTCTTTTGGTTTGTTTTATTTTGCCGGTCATTGTATTTGCTGATAGCTTTACTGTTTTTACTGGCCAGATTAATGCCGGTGGCATAAATGTGCGGGTGGATGCTACGGTAGGTGCAGAGGTTATTTGCACTTTAACTAAAGGCGAATCAGTAGAGGTTGTTTCTGAAATCTATGATTGGTATAAGATCCGTCTGCCTAAAGAAGCACCTTCCTATATTAAAAAGAATCTTTTAGAGTGCAATAAAGTTAACCCCGATTTTGCTGGCCGGGCAGGTAAATGCCTTAGTGCTGAGGTAGTTAAAGATAAGGTAAATATCCGGTTGGGGCCAACGGAATCGGCCTGGATTTTAGGTAAAGTTAATAAAGCTACGGTGGTTGATATTATTGCCGATAAGGGGGGCTGGTATAAGATTCATCCTGTTTATCAGAGTTATGGTTGGGTGAATAAAAAATTTGTGAATAAAAAGGTAGCCCTGCTTAAGAAACAGGATGTTTTGGTTAAGCTTACAGATTCTATTTTGCCTTTGGATCAGTTAATCGTTGAGGGTAAGGTTAGCCCTTATGGAATAGTTCTCTGGCGCAAGGCCACGCATAAGCTGATCACCGCTGAAAATAAAGTATATTTTTTAAAAGGTGACCGTAAAAGTTTAGACAGCCTTAATTATCACAAAGTTAAGGTTACCGGAAAATTAATCCGTCCAACTGAAACCAAGCATCCCATTATTCAGATTGATATTATTGAGGCAATAAATTGACAATTTTGGTTTTAATTATTTCTTTTGGTGCGTCTTTTGTTCTTTTGTTGATCGCTATGACGGTGCATGAATTTGCGCATGGTTTAGTGGCTTATAAGCTGGGTGATTCTACGGCTAAATTAAGCGGCCGGTTAACCCTAAATCCACTGGCGCATATTGATCCTTTCTGGACGATTATTTTGCCTTTAGTGCTTTTTATTTCTACCGCCGGGCGTTTTGTTTTTGGTGCTGCTAAACCTGTTCCGGTAAATTATTGGAGCCTAAAAAATCCTAAAAGAGATATGATTTGGATCGGCCTAGCCGGGCCGTTGGCTAATTTTATACTGGCTTTTATGATCGCCGGAATATTAAGATTAATTCCGTCATCGGGGATAAGTGCAAGTCTGCTTTTTAACCTACTTACAATTAATGTCGTCTTAGCGGTATTTAATCTAATACCGATTCCGCCTTTAGATGGTTCAAAAATTTTGATGGGCTTATTGCCGGCACAGCTATCGCAGTGGTATGCGGGGTTTGAGCGTTATGGTTTTATCATTCTTTTTGTATTTATCTGGTTGGGAATATTTGATCGCTTACTTTGGCCATTGGTAGACGCTGTAATTAGGATGATGGGGGTAGGGTTTTAATATGTATAAAGAGAGAGTTAATTTAGGTAGGCGTTCATATCAGATAGTTATTGGCACTGGTATACTTGGCCAACTGGGTACATATTTAAAAAAATTAGACATTGGCTCTGACGCTTTTATTATTAGCAATGCTTTTTTAAAAAATAAATATGGAGAAAAGTTAGTAAAGGTTTTATCTGAGAGTGGATTTAATTGTCATTTTAAACTGGTTGTGGATAGCGAGAAAGCCAAATCTATTGAATCAGCTAGCTTAGTAATTAAGGATTTAGCCAGGTTTGATCGGCAGAAAAAAGTTTTTATTATTGCTTTTGGGGGAGGGGTGGTGGGAGACTTGGCCGGATTTGTGGCCTCGGTTTATAAGCGGGGTATCAGTTATGTGCAGATTCCTACGACTTTATTGGCGCAAGTGGATTCAGCAATTGGTGGTAAGACTGCGGTTGATTTGGAGTTAGGTAAGAATCTCGTAGGGGCATTTTATCAGCCCAAGCTGGTCTTTAGCGAGATAGATTTTTTAAAGAGTTTGGATATGTTGCAATTGCGTTGCGGGATGGCGGAGGTAATTAAATACGCTGTGATTAAAGATCCCAGGCTTTTTAGTTTTTTAGAAAATAAACATCCTGACCTAATGCGGAAAAATCCTGCGGCCTTGGGAACAATCATTAATATTTGCAGCCGGATCAAAGCAGAGATAGTTGCTCGGGATGAAAAAGAAACTTTAGGCTTAAGGAGTATACTTAATTTTGGGCATACGATTGGGCATGCGATTGAGGCCTCCGGTGGGTATAAGGGTTATAATCATGGCCAGGCGGTTAGCCTGGGGATGTTGGCGGCGGTTGATTTAAGTAATAAGCTAGGATTAATTGATTTAAACTCCGTAGTACGGATTAGAAATTTGATTAAACTTTATGGTTTACCGATAAAGATAAAAGGTTTAACGGTAGCAAAAATTATTCAGGCACATTATCATGATAAAAAGTTTTCGGGTAAGGAAAATAAGTTTGTCCTTATTACTGGTATTGGCCAATCCAGGATCGTGCGTAATATTAAATTAGAATTAATTAAAGCAGTAATTTGCGGGATTTTTTAGCGTTATCTGTGCGTGGTCAGCGTAATGGCTTGGCCAGCGTTGTCTAGTTCTACAGTATTAGCCGTAATTAAACCCACCTTAGCGCCATCCACTAAATCATTCGCTCTTACAATCTGGTTATTGATTAATGCGTAACTGTCATTGTCAGAGAAAAATATACCGTTTAAAACAAAACTGGTTGCTGAGGGTCTGGTTATCTCTGGTGTTGGCGGAGGGCTTGGTAAAGGGGCGATCGGGGCTGGATTTGTAGTTTGGGTAATTGGAAAAGCAACTTTTTTTGTAGGTTGTGTAGTTTGGATTCTATGCTTTAGTAAACTAAATATAAAATTACCCAGCAGGAGTCCGGTCAATAAAATTAAGAAATATAGAATAAATCGTTTAGCTTGGGCGGGTTTAGCCGGTAAAGAAGAGTTTTCTTTATCGGCATTTTTTTGAAGTTGCGCTTCAGTTTTTTTTAATGCCTCGTTAATTATGCTCATACGCTTTGGCCCACGGAGTAGCTATCGAGCTCCTCGATACATTTTTTAATTATATTAAAATCGATGATTTGCGTTTGGCTGACAAAGCCGGCCAGAAGCGCCCGGTCGCAGATCATGTTAATTAAACGCGGTGTTCCACTAGAAAATCTGCCGATGATGCTGATTGCTTCATCACTGAATTCAATTTTTCCCTCTGCGCCAGCAATCTCTAGCCGGTGGTTAATGTATGATTTTATTTCATCATTATCTAAGGGGCTGATGTGGTATCTAACCATAATTCTTTGGCGCAGCTGCCTTAAGTCGTATAGGTTAAGCCGGTTATTTAATTCAGGTTGGCCGACTAAAATCACTTGTAATAATTTATCTTTTTCGGTTTCTAAATTTGAAAGCAGGCGGATCTGTTCAAGTAAATTAGGTTTTAAGTTCTGCGCTTCATCAATAATGAGCACTAAGTTATTTCCGGCTTCAGATTCATAGAGCAGAAAGTTATTTAATTCCCAGACCATGCTTAATTTAGTTTTGTTTTTTGGGGTAATTCCGAAATCTTTGATAATTGATTCTAGGAGTTGAACTTCTGAAAAATTAGGATTAAGGATAAAGGCGGTTTTTACGTTTTTGCTAACTTGATTTA
>CAYHRM010000028.1:0-12460 GCA_964359035.1 uncultured Planctomycetales bacterium | reverse complement strand
AACCAGGGGAACATCGAAATTAAACTGAAAAATGATATTGCACCCAAGAGCTGTGAAAATTTTACTAAGTTAGTAGAACAGGGTTATTATAATGGTTTGATTTTTCATCGTGTGATCAAGGGTTTTATGATTCAAGGGGGAGACCCGGCAGGGACGGGAATGGGCGGCGCTTCTATTTGGCAGGCGCCATTTGAAGACGAGTTAACCCCCCAAGTTAAATTTGACGCGGCAGGTATTTTGGCGATGGCCAATAGCGGGCCGAATACTAATGGCAGCCAGTTTTTTATTACTTGTGCTAAAACACCTTGGTTAAATATGCGACATACCATTTTTGGCGAAGTTATCTCTGGATTAGAAGTAGTGCAAAAAATTGAAAAAACTCCGGTTGATGGCGATGATCGTCCGATTAGCCAACAGAAGATTATTCGAGCATACATAAAACCTAGCGCTTAAATCTCCTGATAAAATGATCCGTATTTTAACAGTAAGGGGCCCTGTCTATTGGCAGGAGAGCCTTTCTTGCCGCAATTGATAATTAATCAAATCACATAATTCATGGAAAAAATAAACTATCAGCAAGAATTAAATCCTGCGCAGTTTAAAGCTGTGGAGTCTATTCACGGGCCGCATTTAGTGATTGCCGGAGCTGGAAGTGGTAAAACACGTGTTTTAGTGCATCGGGTGGCTTATCTGGTCCAGCAGGGCATAGCGCCTGAGGAAATCCTTCTACTTACTTTTACACGCCGTTCTGCCGATGAGATGTTGCGCCGGGCCAGCCTCCTGTTGGATGAGCGCTGTAGAAATGTTTCCGGTGGGACATTCCATTCTTTTGCTAATATGATCTTAAGAAAATACGCTAAGCTTTTAGAAATTAACAGTAATTTTACTATCCTTGACCAGGCGGATGCTGAAGATGCGGTAAATTTGATGCGCACACAATTAAACTTTCATAAATCCGAAAAACGTTTTCCGCGTAAACACGCTATTTTAGAGGTCATCTCTAAAAGTGTGAATAAATCTGAAGAGATCTCCGGGGTACTGCTTGATGAATATCCGCAGTTTATCGAATTTGCCGAAGAGATTAAGAAAATACGTGATGCGTATAATAAATATAAACGTCAAAAATCACTTTTAGATTATGACGATTTATTAGTTTTTTTAAAAAACTTGCTCACTAAGCATGAAACTGTGCGTGCTAGTTTGGGTGCTAAATATAAATATATTATGGTCGATGAGTATCAGGATACCAATAAGCTGCAAGCACAGATTGCCTGTCTTTTGGCTGCGGATCATGCCAATATTATGGTCGTGGGCGATGATGCGCAAAGCATTTATTCTTTTCGGGGGGCAAATTTTAAAAATATTATCGATTTCCCTAAGATATTTAAAGGTACTAAAATTATTACCTTGGAAGAGAACTATCGTTCTACTCAGCCGATTTTAAATTTAACTAATGCGGTGATTGCTCAAGCTAAAGACAAATTTGAGAAAAATCTTTACACTAAAAAGCAGGGTGGGAATATTCCGGTTTTTATAGATTGCCCGGATGAAAATTCGCAATCTGTTTTTGTGGCAGAAAAAATTTTAGAATTAAGGGAAGAAGGCGTAGCCTTAAAGGATATCGCTGTGCTTTTTCGTTCCGGTTGGCATTCTAATGATTTAGAAGTGGAATTAGCCAGCCGGAATATTCCTTTTGCAAAATATGGCGGGCAAAAATTTGTAGAGGCCGCGCATATTAAGGATTTGGTAAGTTATTTACGTATTGCCTATAATGCGCATGATCAGGTTAGTTGGTTGCGCGCTCTTTTGTTAATCCCTCGAATCGGGCCTAAAACCGCATCTAAAATTATTGAGGCAATTTTAGACCCTTTGTTATTAGAGCAGCTTTGGCAGAAGAATGACGAACTTAAGAAGCTGTTTGAACTATTAAAAAAAACAGATCTTAAGTGCGATTCACCCGCCCAGATTATCGAGAGGTTTTTGGGTTATTATCAACCATTGCTAAAAGTAAAATATGATGATTTTAACAAGCGTTTAAATGATCTGGATTCATTATTAAGAATTGCCCACCGCTATAAAACTACTGAGCAATTTTTAGTAGATATGGCGCTAGAACCACCGGAAAGGATGTTGGTTGAGCCTGCTCGGACAGATAAAGAGGATGCCCCGCTTACTCTTTCGACAATACATTCCGCCAAGTGGTTGGAATGGCATACAGTATTTTTAATCTATGTTGCCGAGGGGCACATGCCTTCCTATCTATCTTTAGAATCTGAGGAGCAGATTGAAGAAGAGCGGCGTTTATTTTATGTCGCGGCTACCCGGGCGAAAAAAAATTTATTTTTATTAAAACCGCCCCTTGATCGCTCTCCAAGGAGTTTTATGGATGGTGGCGGGTCAATATATACTCAGGTTTCTCGTTTTCTTGAACAAGGTAATTTGTTAAATAAGTTTGTTGATGTGCAGAGTGCAGGCGGTTTAGATGAGCTGGATGATCTGGGCCTGGAGGATATTATTGGTGAAAAAAGAAGTAAAAATAAAGCTCTTTTTGAATCAATCGAAGAGTATTTTCGGGATGAGCAGTAGTATTACTAATTATTTTATTATATCTTGAGATAGGTAAAAAAATGTGTTAAAATTTTTAAGATGATTATTAGCCAGCAAAAACCATTAAAGGATTTATTGTCCAGCCTTAAAGAGTATCATAGAGTATTCTTAGTGGGTTGTGGTGAGTGCGCTACTACTTGTAAGAGCGGGGGAGAGCCTGAGGTTGCGAAAATGCAGCAGGAGCTGGAGGCAGCGGGTAAGGTTATTACCGGTTCGTGTATCCCGTCTGCGCCTTGTGTAGCGGCAAAACTTAAAACGGAGTTAGCTAAAAACATTCAAGCTTTACGTCAATCAGAGGCAGTTTTGATTTTGGCCTGTGGTTTGGGGGTGCAGTCATTTAAAGATAATGATCGCCTAGATTTAGCGGTTTTTCCTGCCGCGGACACTTTATTCGGCGCAGTAATGGACGCGCAAGGTAATTTTTTTGAAAAGTGTTCGATGTGTTCAGAGTGTGTATTGGATGTTACCGCCGGGATTTGCCCAATCACTCTTTGTCCTAAAAGTTTATTAAATGGCCCTTGCGGTGGAGTAAATCAAGGTAAATGTGAAGTTGATAATCAGAAGGATTGTGTTTGGATTTTAATTTATAGGGAATTAGATAAAAAGAAAAAATTGGCATTATTAAAAGAAATCCGTAAACCTAAAGATTTCATGAAATCAGCCAAGCCGCATAAATTGATGATGAAATAATATGGCAGAGCAACTTCCTTATAGCGAAAAAGTTATGGACCACTTTAATAACCCCCGTAATGTCGGGCAGATCGCGGATGCTAGTGGTATTGGCACGGTGGGTAACCCTGTTTGTGGTGACATAATGAAGATGTATTTAAAAATTGAGAATGAAGTAATCGTCGATATAAAGTTTAAGGCCTTTGGTTGCGGGGCGGCGGTAGCGACTAGTTCTATGGTAACAGAAATGGTTAAAGGTAAAACGATTGCTCAGGCCTTGACGATTACCAATAGCGCGGTGGCGGAGGCTTTAGGTGGGTTACCGGCTAAAAAAATGCACTGTTCAGTTTTAGCGGAAGAAGCTTTACGTTCGGCATTAAAAGATTATTATCAGAAGCAGGGTAAAGTAGTTCCCTTCGAAGATAAGGCTCATACGCATGAAGGGGAAAGTTGTTTATAGCTCAACTAGGAGCAAAGTGGAACCGTTGACAAAAGCTCAAATACGTAGTAAAATTCTTTTAAGATTAAAAACTCAGAAGGAGGAAGACCGAAGCCGAAAAAGTAAGCTTATTACAAGTAAGCTTTTAAGGAATAAGGTTTTTAAACAGGCTAAGATAGTGATGTTTTACATCGCTTTTGGTGGTGAAGTAAATACTGAAAGTATGATTAGGGAAGCTAAAAAAATAGGCAAGCTTATATGCGTGCCAGTTTGCAGAAAAGATAAAGAAACTATGCAGCCAACCATATTAGAAGATCACGCTAGATTAAAAAAAGGACCTTATGGTGTTTTAGAGCCTGTAACGCAAGTTCAGGTTAAACCAGAGGATCTGGATCTTGTTATTGTTCCTGGCCTAGCTTTTGATAAAAAGGGTAATCGTTTGGGCCGTGGTAAAGGTTGCTATGACCGTTTCTTATGTTCGCTTTCTGAAAAAATACCTTCCATAGGTTTGGCTTTTGATTTCCAAATCTTGCCCCTAGTCCCCACCACTTGCAATGATGTAAGCGTCAATAAAATTATCTTTTCCTAGAACTCCTAAAAAGTTTAAAACAAAAATAAATCAGGATAAAGGGAGGAAGAGAAATGATTTTTAACATAGTTGTGCCCATATTCGCCGCTTTGGTTGCCGGGTATTGCGGTTATTTCCTACGAAAATATATTGCTGAAAAAAGAGTAAAAAGCGCTGAACTGCAAGCTGAGCATATCCTAGAAGCAGCAAATAAAGATGTTTTGGATAAGCGCCGGGAAGCAGAGTTAGAGGCTAAGGATCTTTTATATCGTATGCGCCAAGATTTTGAGCGCGAGATTAAAGATCGCAAATTAGAGACGATTAATCTTGAAAAAAGATTAACACAAAAAGAAGAAAATATTGATCGTCGGATTGATCTGGTTGAGAAAAAAGAAAAAGAGATTGAGGTACGCAATGATAATCTTAAGAAGCACGAAGAATCTTTAAAATTAAAAGAGAATCAATTACTTGCTTTAGTCGCGGAAGAGAAAGAGCGTTTGCAGAAGATTGCTTCTTTGTCTGCGGAGGAAGCAAAGCAAATTTTGTTAGGCCGCTTAAATGAAGAATTAAATAATGAAAAAGCGGTATTTATTCGGCGTCAGGAAGAAGAGGTACGCAGTATTGCGGATAAGAAGGCGCGTGAGATTTTAAGTTTAGCTATTCAGCGTTGTGCGGCAGAGCATACCGTAGAATCAACGGTCAGCGTAGTAACCTTGCCTAGTGACGAAATGAAGGGGCGGATCATCGGCCGGGAAGGAAGAAATATCCGGGCCTTAGAGATGGCTACGGGAGTAGATGTGATTATTGATGACACGCCTGGAGCAGTTACTTTGTCCGGATTTGATGCGGTGCGCCGGGAGATTGCCCGTTTAAGTTTAGAAAAGCTTATTTCTGATGGCAGGATCCACCCCGGACGGATTGAAGAAATTGTGGAAAAGACTAAGAAAGAAATGGATGAAAAGATTCGCGAGGAAGGGGAGCGCGCGGCTTTTGAGGCCGGGGTTAATGGTTTGCATCCGGAGATAATTAAGCTTTTAGGCCGGCTTAAGTATCGCACTAGCTATGGCCAGAATGCGTTACAACATTCTAAAGAAGTTTCTTTTTTATTGGGAATTATGGCTTCAGAGTTAGGTTTGGATTTTAAATTGGGTCGAAGAATTGGGCTCCTACATGATATTGGTAAAGCTGTAGATCATCAGGTCGAAGGCACGCATGCTAAATTAGGTGCTGATCTGGCCAAAAAATATAATGAAAGCGCTGAGGTGGTGGCTGCGATTGAATCGCATCATGAAGAGGCGCCGGCGCAGAGTATGTATGCAGTATTAGCGATTGCTGCGGATGCTGTGAGTGCTGCGCGTCCTGGGGCTAGAAGAGAAACATTAGAGATTTATGTTAAGCGTTTGGATAAACTAGAGTCAATTGCTAATCTTTTTAAGGGGGTAGAAAAATCTTTTGCCATTCAAGCTGGGCGGGAGATTCGAGTGATTGTGCAGCCGGAGAAAATAAACGATAATGAAGCAGTGACGATGTGTAGAGATATACGTAAAAAGATTGAAGAGGGGATGGAGTACCCGGGGCAGATTAAGGTTACCGTAATTCGTGAGATGCGTACAATTGAGTATGCTAAATAAGTTATGAAAATACTTTTTATCGGAGATATTGTTGGCAGCCCGGGCAGAGAGGCAATTAAAAAACTGGTTGCTCCTCTTAAGCAGGAATTGCAAATTGATTTTGTGATTGCTAACGCTGAAAATGCTTCTGGCGGCTCAGGGATTACTTCTAAAGTAGCGGTTGAGCTTTTTGCTTCGGGAGTGGACGTGCTTACTTCTGGAGACCATATTTGGAAGAAAACTGAAATTTTCGAGTTGATTAACCAAGAGGAAAGAATTTTACGGCCATTAAATTTTCCTAGCGGGGCACCGGGCCGGGGCGCGAACGTGTTTAAGGCTAAAAATGGAGTTAAAATAGGGGTGATTAATATTAATGGCCGGGTTTTTATGGATGCGCTGGAGTGTCCTTTTAAAGCGGCATTTAAAGCCGCTGAAGAATTGGCTGCAGAAACTAAAATTATTATCGTAGATATTCATGCGGAAGCTACTTCGGAAAAAATAGCTTTAGGTTGGTATTTGGATGGCAAGGTTTCTGCTATTTTTGGTACACATACACATATTCAAACTGCTGATGAGAAGATTCTCCCCCAAGGTACTGCTTATATTACGGATGTGGGGATGACCGGGCCATATGAATCGGTGATTGGGCGAAGGGTTGAGGATGTGCTTACGCGTTTTTTAAGTTCTATTCCGGTTAGATTTCAAGTTGCCGAAGGAGATATTCAACTACATGGTGCGCTTGTGGAAATAGATGAAGTGACTGGTAAGGCGCGCTCGATTTTAAGAATTCAGAAAAAAATTTAAATGATTAAAAAACTACCGGTTGTTTTGCATGGGGTTTTGTTATTTTTAATTTTTTCTTTGTTTTTTGGCCTGGCGATCTCTTACGCTCAAATTTCAGAGGAACTAGAGTTTGATTTAGACCTAAACTCTCCCGTGGTTAGCCTTCCTAAAATATATAGATCAAGCGTGGATTTAAGCGGCCGCGGAAAGCGGCATGATAAAACCTTACCGCAAACACTTGCCTCAGCGGATGCTCTTGGCACCTGGCAGGCGGATTTAGGTTTTCGTAATTTCTATCGCCTGCAATATAATCTCTGGGAGATTCAACAGTTAGCGCATGATCCGGATGCGTACCAGAAGCTCCTGAGTAATTACGAAGGGATAATTAAAAAAATAAGTGATAGCGGGGGGACAGTAATTTTAGATTTATTTGGCACTCCGGATGGTTTAGGTACGGTGCTGGATAAAAATAGCGCTCCGCGTAATTTAAAAATATATAAAGAATTAATCAAGAGTACGATTCGTAAATTTAGTTGCGAAAAAAAGTATAATATTTGGTATGAAGTTTGGAATGCTCCGGATCTGAGTGATTTCTTTTTGGGAGGCCGCTCAGAGTATTTTAATCTTTATCGTATTGCGGGGGAAGCGGTAAACGAATTACGCCGGGAAACCAAGATGCATATACCTTTGGGTGGGCCTTCGGTTAGTTCTTGGTTTAGGAATATTGAGCCCAATAATATTCTTTCACCTGAACGCAGCTTAATTTATGAATTGATAAAATATTGTTATAGTTATCGGCTGCCTTTAGACTTTATCTCTTGGCACGCCTATTCTACTGATCTAGCAGAAGAAAAGCAAAAAACCATTTATAATAAACCTTTTGTTGAGCTTATTCGTGAATGGTTGACTTATTTTAAGTTTAATAGTGATATGCCATTATTGGTTGATGAATGGAGCTTTGATGGCTCATCGAATATTTTAGTAGAAAGAGGTAAAAATGCTTATATCTCTGCCAGCTATATACCGGGCCGGCTTAAAAATATGTACGAAGCGGGGATAGATTATCAAACCTATTTTTGTCTGGAGGATTTCGGGGATAATCAAATTGGGGCAATCAGAAATTTGGGCATTTTTTCATTTGATCTGGCTCGGCCAGAGAATAAGGGATATGCTAAAGCTAGTTATAATGTTTGGCAGATGATTGCTTTGTTGGGGCAAGATTTATTCACGGCTAAATTTAATGATGAATTTGTCGGGGTAATTTCTACTAAGTCCGCGGAGGATTTAACTTTACTTATTTATAATTATGTTGATCCGCAAGCGGCAATGAATTATCTTTCTCATAATATCGTGGATTTAAATAGTGTAGAGCAAAAAGCAATTTTAAGTATTGTTAAATCTGATCGCATGAAGAAGATCCTTGCTGGGCAGCTTGATCTGGCTACTTTGCGGCTTAGCCCTAAGACTAAGGGTATGCTTAGCCGTGCGATTGAGTTAAATAGTTTGGCTAATAAATTTTCCCAGATGAACCGTAAAATAAAAATTTCTTTAAAAGGTTTGAAAAATAATTATGTTGTAAGTAAATATATCGTGGATAGTGGTTGCGGGAGAAATTGTGAATTTAAGCCGACAGTTGAAAAAGAGGTTAATTTTAATCAAGATTATACCGAGGCAGTGGAACTTAGCCCTTATTCAGTACAGCTTTGGGTATTTAAGAAGCAGCCTATTTCGATTGAAATTAAGCTGGATGAAAAACCTGTGGCGATTAAGCCTGTGGAGGTTAAAGCGGAAGACAAGTTGGCTGAAGTTAAATTAGAGGTTAAGCCAGAAGTAAAATCTGTGGAAGTAAAATTGGAGAAGCCCAAATCCACTGAAGTTAATCTGGATGAAAAATCTATAGAGGTCAAGCCGGCCGAAGCTAAGCCGCCCGAGAAGCCCCTTCTTAAGGAGATGAGTAATGCAGAAATTAAGTAAACAAATTTATACTGTTTCACAGATTACTCAGGTGATTAAGGGGTTGCTTGAGGAGGGGGTTGGCGAGATTTGGCTGGAAGGAGAGATCTCTAATTTTAAAGCTGCCACCAGTGGGCATTTTTATTTTTCTCTTAAAGATCAGGGAGCGCTTATTTTAGGGGCAATGTTTGCTCATGCGAATAAAGGATTAAAATTTAAATTAGAGGATGGCCTCAAGGTTATTTGTTTTGGTAAAGTTGATGTTTATGGGCCGCGCGGGCAGTATCAGATTATTGTGGAGAGGATTGAACCTAAAGGAGTTGGCGCGCAACAGTTAGCTTTTGAACAATTAAAGAAAAAATTAGGCCAAGAGGGATTGTTTAATCTTGATCATAAAAAGCCGTTACCTCAAATGCCTTTTGTGGTGGGGATCGTTACCTCGAGTTCAGGAGCCGCGGTACGCGATATTCTGCAGATTCTTAAAAAAGGCGCATCTGGCGTGGATGTTATTTTGCGTTCTGTACGCGTACAGGGCGAACAGGCAGCTGGTGAAATCGTGGAGGCGATCACGGATTTGAATAATCTTAAGCAGTTAGATTTAATTATTGTCAGCCGGGGTGGAGGCAGCACTGAGGATCTCTGGAGTTTTAATGAGGAGATTGTGGCGCGGGCGATTTATAACTCCAGGCTTCCGATTATTTCCGCGGTAGGCCATCAGATTAATACTACGTTATCGGATTTAGTGGCGGATATTTTTGTAGAGACGCCGTCAGCGGCCGCTAAGATGATTGTGGATAAAAAGAACGCTTTATTAACTCAGTTGGCTGGGTATAAGTATGAACTGGATTTTTCTATTAATAGTACAATCAGTGATTTAAAAAATAAACTTACTGCATTTACGCATATGCTTAAAAGTCCACGGGATCATTTATTTGAAAAACAGCAGCAAATTGATGAATTATTTTCTGGATTAAATTATAATATGCGGCATGTTTTAGAATTAGCGGCACAACGATCTAGCGCATTGATTCAAAGGTTGGAAGCATTAAGCCCATTAGCGATATTATCTCGTGGTTATAGTTTAAGCGTACTGCTGCAGCAGGGCGCGATCCTTAAAGATGCTGGTGCGTTAAAACCGGGAGATAAATTAAAAACAGTTTTACATAAAGGCGCATTTACAAGTGCCGTTTTGGAGGTTTTTAGCGATGAAAGAAAAAACGTTGTTTGAGGAAGATTTAAAAAAATTACAGAAAATTGTAGAAGAGCTTTCTAGCGGAAAGATTACTTTGGGCGAATCGCTTAAAAAATATGAAGAAGGGGTGAAAATCGCGCAATCTTGTTCTGTGACTTTAGCGGAGGCGCAACGCAAAGTAGAGTTGTTGATGAAGAAAGACGGTAAGATTTCTTTTGAAAAATTTGACGACATGGATCGAGAAGAAAAATAAAATATGTTTTTAGAAAAAATAAATTCACCTCTGGATTTAAAGAAATTAAGCCTAGAACAGCTTAGCAGCCTTAGCGCAGAGATCCGTCAGAGGCTGTTAGAGGTCGTTTCTCAAACCGGTGGGCATTTAGCTTCTAGTTTGGGGGCGGTGGAGTTAATCGTGGCCTTACATTATTGTTTAGATGCCCCTAAAGATAAAATTATTTTTGATGTGGGCCATCAGGCCTATGCGCATAAAATATTAACTGGACGTAACCATAATTTTTCTACACTTAGGCAATATCAGGGATTAAGTGGTTTTCCTTCAAAAGATGAGTCAGTTTATGATCCTTTTACTTGCGGACATAGTTCCAGCGCGGTTTCTTTGGGTTTAGGGCTTGCTTGTGCCAGGGATCTTTTGCCTAAAGCTGAGCAATTTAAGGTTGTTTGTGTGATTGGGGATGGGTCTTTAAGTGGGGGGCTTTGTTTTGAGGGTTTAAATAATACCGGGCATTTGAAAAAAGATATTTTAGTGGTTTTAAATACCAATGAATTAAGTATTGCTCCGAATGTGGGGGCGATTAGTAATTATTTAAATAAAATTATTTCTTTACCGGTATATAATCGTTTTCATCAAAATGTGGAAAATTTTTTAAAAACGCGTGTTCCGCGAGGCAGCCGCCTGTTAAAATTGATGGTGAAGTTTGAAGAAGGATTAAAGGGGTTATTTGTTCCAGGGATGTTGTTTGAGGAGCTGGGATTTCGTTATTTTGGCCCAATTGATGGGCACGATCTAGGCGCTTTAACTTCTACATTAAAAAATATCTTAGAGATTAAAGGGCCGCGCCTTTTGCATATCGTGACTAAAAAGGGTAAAGGTTGTTTGTTTGCGGAGAAAGATCCAGTAAAGTTTCATGGGATTAGCCACTTTGATATTAATACGGGCGAGGTGTTGATTAAGAAGTCTCTACCGGGATCAAAAAGTTATACGGAAATATTTCGTGATAAAATAGCGCAGTCGGCTCAAACCGATAAGCGGATTATAGCGATTACTGCCGCTATGCCGGAGGGAACAGGTTTGGATAAATTCCGGGATGCTTTTCCGGAAAGATTTTTTGATTGTGGCATTGCTGAGGCCCATGCTGTTTGTTTTGCTGCCGGGTTGGCTAAACAGGGGTTTAAGCCGGTGGTGGCAATATATTCTACATTCTTGCAGCGTGCCTATGATCAGATCATTCAGGATGTTGCTTTACAGGGGCTACCGGTAATCTTTGCTATTGACCGGGCGGGAATTGTGGGAGAAGATGGGGTAACCCATCAAGGTTTATTTGATATTGCTTATTTAAGGAGTATTCCTAATTTGGTGGTGATGGCTCCTGGAGACGTAGGAGAACTGGAGCAGATGTTAGAGTTTGCTTTGCAATTAAATAAGCCGGCAGCGATAAGATACCCTCGGGCAGAAGCTTCTTTAGGTGAAGATTTTATTGCTCCCTTGAAATTAGGGCAGGGCCAGTTAATTAAAGAGGGCAAGGATTTTACAATTATTGCTTTAGGTAGCATGGTTTTGGAGGCGAAGAGGGCTTGGGAATTATTAAATCAAGAAGGATTATCTGGTAGTTTAATTAATGCTCGGTTTGTTGCGCCGCTAGATATGGAATTAATTAAAAGAGTTTGCGCTGGGAGAAAATTTACTTTTACTATCGAAGAAGGAATAAAGGACGCAGGTTTTGGCAGCGCTATTGCTGGGCAGTTAGATAAGCCGGTGGAGCGCCTCGGCCTACCTTTTGAATTTATTCCGCATGGCGCTAGAGGATTACTTTTGGAAAAATATAAACTTACTGCCGAGGGGATTGCCGCGCATATTCGCCAGGTGATAAAAAATAATGGCTAAGATTATAATTAATCAGGATAGATGTAAGGGGTGTTTTTTATGCGTAAATTTTTGTCCCAAGGGCTTGATTAAAAAAAGCGTAAAATTAAATAAACAGGGTTTGAATTTTGCGGAGTTTGATCTAAATGGTGATTGTATCGGTTGTCTGCAGTGCGCAATAATTTGTCCGGATTGTTGTATTGAGGTATATAAATAACATGCTCAAGAATAAAATATTAATTTCTGGTAATGAAGCAATTGCTCAGGGGGCAATCCAGGCGGGTTGTATTTTTTATGCTGGGTATCCGATTACTCCACAAAATGAGCTAATTGCCTATATGGCTAAATATATGCCTGCTTGTCAATCAGATCGGCCGGCCAAGGGGGTGTTTATCCAAGCAGAGTCAGAGCTGGCGGCAATTAATATGGTTTATGGGGCTGCGGCGGCCGGGGTTCGAGCGATGACTTCATCATCTAGTCCGGGGATAAGTTTAATGCAGGAAGGGATATCTTATATTGCCGGCGCACGGCTTCCGGC
>CAYHRM010000027.1:0-12478 GCA_964359035.1 uncultured Planctomycetales bacterium | reverse complement strand
ATAAGTTGTTGCCGTTCAGGACTGATATAAACTCCAGAACCTGCACCGTTTTCTTCAGAATAAACCGCAACATAATCCATTCCCATAGAATCTTTCATGGGCACAGGTGAAGTTACTTTAGGATCCATGGGATTACGATAATAAAGTAATTTCTTTTTACTAATTTTGCCCTCTTGCTGAACAACATATTTATTATCAAAGACTATGCGGCTTTGATAAGCACCGCGCCCAAAAATAAGTAAAGCTAATAACAATATCCCTAAAATAACTAAAATAATTAGTACTAACTTTTTATTTCTCATACTTACCTCTCTTTATTTACTAATATCCACACCCACAGACCGCTCTAAATCCGCTAAAGCGATCTCTAAGTTGGCCAACGATTCAAAATATTCCATTTGAAATTCTCGTAAGGTGCGTACAAAATCCAACAAATCAAGAAAACTTAAAAGATCCGTTTCATAGCCACGCCGCGCAGTTTCTAATGCCGCTTGCGCCTGAGGCAAAACGCCAGTTTCATAAATTTTAACTAATTTTTTAGCAGCCTCAAACCTAGCATAAGAGCTGCGGACTTCAAATAAAATCATATTTTCCTGTGCTTGATATTCCGCCTTGACTACCCCAACGTTAGCTTGAGCTTCTTTGACAAAAGAATCTTGTTTTTCCCAAAACCATAATGGGATAGTAACTCCAATCATCCCCGCCCAAGAGTCAGGCCGGCTGCTATTTACTTCCCTCTTGTATTTAAGCATAAAATCTGGCAAATATTCCTGTTTACTCAACGAATAATCTATTTCCGTTTTTCTGACCATCTCCTGAAATGACCTTAACTCCGGGCGGCTCTCTTTCGCTAATCTGAGCATTATTTTCTCATCTAATTCTAAAACCTTATTACTGTTTTCTTCAACGCTAACGATTTGAGTATCAAGCGAACGATTAAGAATGGAATTCAACATGCTTTGGGCAATCTTTTCTTCCTGATCTAACAAGACAAGCTGATTAGATAATTTTGAATATTCAACTTGTGCCTTTAAAGAATCCTGCTGGCTAGCTTTATTTACCGAGTATTTCTTATTCGCAATCTCGATAAACTGCGATAGTAAGCTTAAATTTTCCTGAGTGAGGTTAATTTTTTTATCAGTTAAAAATAACTGAAAATATGATTCTTTCAAGTTTTTTATGACTTTACGCTCAGTTTCTTTATATTCCTGCTCGTAAGAATTTGCTTCTTTCTGTGCAGATTGTTTCCTAAGAAATAATTTAGTGGGAAAAGGAAACTCCTGAGAGATAGAAAAGGTGCGCATGGGTTTTGTGTTATTATTCATCAGATTATCCATGCTCGCAGTTATTTTGTCATATTCATATTCAAATTTAGGGTCTTGGAGTGTACGCAAGAGCCTAACCCTTGCTAAAGCCGCCTGATAACGCTGTTTTGCCGCCTGGATTTGTGGATTATTCTTTAAGGCTTCATCGACAAGTGAGTTCAATAATAATGATTCAGAGGGGTATAAATAACTGGGATTAATAGCTATCGCCAAAAATATAAAAATACTAAAAAAAATATTCCTTAATTTCATATTAAAACTATTCTAGCATATGCAAGTAGATTATTCAGTTAAAATATAAAAAATTTGTCATTCTCCTCATTTCATGTTCTTAACCAAAAAATTTATCTCCCTTAGCCCAATTTTCTCCGCTTACTTCATCAATCACCAGATAGAGGCTCTCTTTAGGCTTTCCGGCAACTTTTAATAATGTATCAGAAAATTCTTTAGCAATCTTTTCTTTCTGCTCTTTACTAAGTTTTCCGACCAATTTTAAATTAATATACGGCATCTTTCCTCCTATTTTGATATTAGAAATATTCCTACTTGGGCAAATAAATTACGTAAAAATAGAATCTTATGATCATCGCCAATACAAACACGACGTTCAATGGTTATCTTTTTTGCGCGGCAATATTTTTTAAAGTCAAGAATACTTAAAAAATGTAAATTTGGGGTTTCATACCATTGGTAAGGAAGCGCTCCGGTAACCGGGGCCTTACCCTGAAAAAACATCTGCAATCTTGATTTATAATGCGCAAAATTAGGAAAACCGACAATAACTTTTTTGCCCACGCGCAAAGCATCGATCAGCACTTTATCAACATGCAAGATCTGCTGTAAACTTTGATTAAGGATTACATAATCAAAAGATTTATCATTAAATTCCGCCAGGCCACTATCCACATCTCCATGAAAAACATTTAAACCTTTGCTCACGCATTTATAGATGGCCTGATCGTCAATTTCAATCCCTTGCACGCGAGCTTTCTTCTCTTTGATCAAAAGATACAAAAGATCCCCTGTCCCACAGCCTAAATCTAGCACCGTAGATTGCTCTGGAATTAAATCCAGTATTACTTTATGATCAAGTTGAACATCTTTACGCGCCATATTCACCGGTCACCTCATAAGCATAAAATACTTTTTTAAGAAAATGCCTAATTAAATGCGACTCTTCTTCAACTTCTAAAAGAAAAGCATCATGTCCATAAGTTGAATCAACTTCACAATAAGTAGTCTCCACTCCCGCAAGTTTACAGGCCTTAACAATTTCTTTAGACTGATATGTCGGATACAACCAGTCAGACTTAAAAGAAATAACCAAAACCTTAACTAAAGTGCCCTGCAAAATTTCCTGCAATGGCCGGCCTCCGGAGGCGTCAAAATTATCCATCGCCTTGGTAATATAAAGATAGGAATTAGCGTCAAAACGCTTCACGAAGTTATCTCCCCGATAACGCAAATACCCCTCCACTTCAAAATCAGCGGTAAATTTAAACGGCTCTGCGCTATCCTTCTTAACCCGGCCAAATTTCTCAGCCATAGATTTATCACTCATATAAGTAATATGCCCAATCATTCTGGCTACCGCTAAACCCTTAGTAGGAGCGATGCCTTCGTAATAGTTACCAGATTTCCAATGCGCATCAGCCATAATTGACTGCCGGCCTACTTCATTAAAAGCAATCTGCTGCGGAGAATGTTTAATCGTAGTAGCAATTGGCACAGCACTACATATATGCTTGGGATAATTAACCAGCCAGGATAGAACCTGCTGTCCACCCATTGACCCGCCAATCACAGCAAGAAGTTTCTCTATTCCCAAATAATCAATCAAACGCTTCTGGGCATTAACTATGTCATTAATCGTAATTAAAGGAAACTCTAAAGCGTATGGAGTATTAGTCTTAAGATTTAAACTTGCTGGGCCAGTTGACCCCTTACACCCCCCCAGAATATTAGAGCAGATCACAAAATATTTATCCGTGTCAATTGCTTTTCCTGGGCCGATAAACTCATCCCACCAACCAGGATTGTTTTCATTAGCATGCACCCCAGCAGCATGAGCATCACCGGAAAGAGCATGCACAATAAGAACGGCATTTGATTTTTCTTTATTTAAAACTCCATAACTCTCAAAAGCCAAAGTTACTGGCCCAAGCTTTTCCCCGCTTTGCAGTTTAAGCGACTCAAAAGTAAACTCTTGCGTCTTAACCAATCCCACAGAATCATTTTTTATTATTTTTTTTTCTTTATTCATCCTTTTACCTCTTGAAATAACCAAGTAGTTAAATACCGCTCGCCAGTATCCGGTAAAATAACTACAATCATCTTCCCTTTATTTTCCTTACGTTTAGCAACTTCCAGCCCCGCCCATAAAGCTGCTCCGCATGAAATTCCCGCTAATATCCCTTCTAACCTTGCTAATCGCCGAGCAGTCTGGCCAGCATCATCATTCGTCACCCTAATTACTTCATCAATAATATCACGATTTAAAACCTGGGGGATAAAACCTGCACCAATTCCCTGGATCTTGTGTGGCCCCGGAACCCCTCCAGATAATACCGCTGAGCCATCAGGTTCAACAGCAATTACTTTAATAGTTGATTTCTTTTTTTTAAGTACCTCAGCCACCCCGGTAATTGTGCCACCCGTACCCACTCCCGCCACCAAGATATCAATTCTTCCCGCAGTATCATTCCAAATCTCCTCAGCCGTAGTCTTGCGATGAATTTCCGGGTTAGCCGGATTATTAAACTGCTGTAAAATAATCGCATTCGGAATTTCCTTAACTAATTCCTCGGCTTTCTGAACTGCCCCTTTCATCCCCTCGGCGCCCGGCGTTAACACTAACTGCGCCCCAAAAATCGCCAACAACTGCCTTCTCTCTGTACTCATCGTATCCGGCATGGTCAAAATCAATTTATAACCCTTAGCGGCTGCAACAAATGCCAGAGCCACCCCGGTATTACCACTAGTCGGCTCAATAATCGTCGTTTCTTTTTTAAGCACCCCTCTTTTTTCTGCGTCTTCAATCATCGCTACACCAATACGATCCTTGACACTGGAAAGAGGATTAAATGATTCTAATTTTACTAATACCGTAGCAGTTAAGCCTTCAGTAATCCGATTCAACTTTACCAAAGGAGTATTACCAACAGTTTTTGTAATATCCGAGAAAATTTTGCTCATGCTTTCTCCCTAGGCAGCTTTAGCCAATGCCTGATCAATATCAAAAATTATATCATCAATATGCTCAATCCCAATCGATAAGCGGATGAAATCGGCAGTTACTCCGGTAGCTAATTGTTCTTCGGCGGATAACTGCTGATGCGTAGTAGTCGCCGGATGAATCGCTAGGGTTTTAGCATCACCGACATTAGCCAGATGCGAAATCAACTCCAGAGAATTAATAAATTTTTTCCCTGCCTCCAGGCCGCCTTTTATCCCAAACCCTAAAATTGCCCCTGCGCCGCGATGAAGATACTTTTTTACTCTTTCCTGCTCAGGGCTATTAGCCAAACCCGGATAGTTCACCCAGCTTACTTTAGGGTGCTGCTGTAAAAATTTAGCCACCGCCAATGCATTTTCAGAATGCCTAGGCATCCTTAAAGCTAATGTCTCTAACCCCTGCAAAAATAAAAACGAATTAAAAGGAGATACCGCCGGACCTAAATCCCGCAACAAACAAACCCGCGCTTTAATTATATAAGCAATATTACCAAGTGATTTAAGCGCCTCCACAAAATCAATTCCATGATAACTTGGGTCTGGCCCAGCAATTAACGGAAACTTACCCCTGGTCCAATCAAATTTACCGGAATCAACAATAACCCCGCCTAAACTTGTCCCATGCCCACCAATAAACTTAGTCGCTGAATAAACTACAATATCTACACCATAATCAATCGGCCTTAACAAATACGGAGAAACTGTATTATCTAAAACAAAGGGTATGCTATTTTTATGAGCAATTTTAGCAATACCTTCCAGATCCGCTACGTTTAACTTAGGATTTCCAATTGACTCCGCATATACCGCCTTAGTCTTGGAAGTAATTGCTTTTTCTAAAGCGGCCAGATCATTTGACGGAACAAAGTTAACCTTAATTCCCAAACGCGAGAAAGTATAATGAAAAAGATTATACGTCCCACCATAAAGGTTATCCGCAGAAACAATCTCATCGCCTGCCTGAACAATATTAAGCAAAGCCAAAGTAATGGCTGACTGACCGCTGGCTACAGCCAAAGCCCCTACTCCGCCATCTAGCAAAGCCACCCTTTTTTCAAAAACATCTGTAGTCGGATTCATTAAACGGGTATAAATATTACCAAATTCTTTTAAACCAAAAAGACTAGCCGCATGTTCAGTGCTTTTAAACTGATATGACGTAGTCTGATAAATCGGTACTGCCCTTGAGCCAGTGGTCGGATCAGCTTCCTGGCCACCATGTAAAACTAAAGTCTCTAATTTTAGCCTACTATCGATCTTAGTCATTTACTTGCCCCTTTCTTCATCATCAGATTGTATAAACCAATGCGTCCTGTTTATGAGTAATCTGAGTAACTAAATCTGCAAAATTAACGTGGTCAATAATATCTGAGGTCGCCTGAGCAACTTTTCGCCAGATATTTTTAAAGACGCACTTACGCAGATCAATGCAATTAGAGTACCCCTTTTCCACGCAAGCAATCGGTTCGATTGCGCCATCAATATGCCGGATTACCTGCCCCAGCGTAATATCAGCCGGGTTTTTAGCCAACTGGTATCCACCCACATTACCGCGTTTACTTTCCACAAATCCGCCTTTTTTTAACTCTAAAAGCACCTGCTCCAAAAACTTAACCGGTGCATCAATACGCTTGGCAACATCATTAATGGTCGATACTCCTTGATCATAATGCAAAGCCAGATCAAGCAAAGCTTTTAATGCATAATCGCCTTTATAAGTAATCTTCATTTTAAACCCCCTGCCTGCCAACTGGCAGGCTCTTGGCTACTATCCCTATGAACATAGTAGAGTATAACCCAAAAATAAAAATTGTCAAGCTATTTTTAGGGCAGCACTAAAAATCCTGTAATTCTTTTTGAATCTCCTGGTATCTATCCGGATCCACTAATCTGTATATTTCTTGTGCCTTACGCCAATATTCTCTAGCCATATTCTTTCTCCCCTGTTTTCTATATAGCGCCCCAAGATTATAGCTAGCATTAGCCAAATCCGGCCGATTGTTGATTTTTTCACTTGACGCAACCGCTTGCTTAAAATAATTTTCCGCTTTAGCCAAATCATCAATTTCTAAATAAAGCTCTCCGATCATATTATAGCCAGAAGCCAAATTAGTTTTATTATCCTGCTCCTGGTCTACTTTTAGCCCTTTAAAATAATACTCTAGCGCTTTTTGATATTCCTTTTCATAAAAATACACCTCCCCTAAATTAAAATAACAATCGCTTAATTCATTATTTAATTTTAAGCGTTTAAATATTTTAAGGCTTTTCTCATAAAAATCCTTAGCCGCCGAATAATCATTTTTATTGGCAAAAACTAGTCCAATATCAAAATAATCGCTGGCTAGATTCTTTACATTTTCAAAATTATTCGGATGCTCCAAATTTATAGCAACACTTTTAGTTAATAGATCTAGGGCCCGCTCATAATCTTTCTTCTCAATATGCCAAACCGCTAATTTTCTTAAAGCTAAAGCCTCATTTTGCTTATCCTGTAATTGCCGGCTTAATTTTATCGCCTTATCATATAACTCGAATGCTTTATCAAGCTGCCCATCAAGCTGATAAAACCATCCCAGTTTTATATAAGCCTGAATCAAATGAACTTTATTATTTAACTTTTCACTTTTAAGCACATAATCAAAATAATACTTTAAAGCTTTATCTTTATCACCAATACGCTGATAAGCATTGGCCATAATCGGATAAACCGCCAAATAATCCTGATCCAAATTAATTACTCGTTGGCCTAAAATTATAGCTTGCTGATTGTCACCTTGCCGGTATTCAGAGGTAGCATTAAGGAATAAATACAACTTTGTGGGATTAACTTTAGGCAGCCAAAAAGCCAAAGAAATACTCAAACCCACAAAAATAACCACCCCGCTAATTTTTAGTATAATCTTTTTATAAAACAAACTCGCCTTACGCCGAGAATCCTTCTGGCGCGGAAACTTAAAAAAAACAAAACTTGGATCGCCATAAAGTAGATAATTTACCCAATGTAAGCTGGCTAGCCCATGCTCTTTAACTAACTTTAACTTCGACAATCGCGCCGACTCCCCCACGCTTACCCCAGAAATAAGTTTAGTATAAAATTCCCGCGCAAATACCAGGCTAGCACTATCCTCAATTTTACGAATCGAGCCAATATAATGCCTTACTCCGGCAAATAGAAAAGCACTCGCCAGGCCATAATTGGCCCGCTGATACTCTGAATCAATCAAAACGGGATTTACCTGCGCAGAGTGGCAAGCATTAGAAAACACCAGTGCTGGTAAACTACAACTCTGCCCCATCTTAAGTATATCTTCCACCTTAAACAACCCATCACTTAATACCCAGCCACTATCCTTACCTCCTGACCGATCAAGCTCGCAATGGCCAGCAAAATGCACAATATCATAATCACAGATATTTTTCTTCACATAGTGTTTATCAATACTAGTAGATTTAAAATCAACCTGAACTTTTTTAGTTTTATGGCTGAACTGATTTTTAATATTTAAACCTTCCAGATATGCAGATTTTAAATCACCGGTGGGATTAGCTAAAATTAACATTTTTAGGCTATCCATCAAATCGCGATATTGTAACGAAGTCGGATCTCCCTTGCTGCGTACCAACCTACCTAAACTAAATTTTAAACCAAGAAAATCTTTGCCGTCAAAAATCAATTCCCAAGGGATAGGAATCAACTCCTCATCTAAAGAAAGGGTTAATACACAAGGTTGGCTATCTTTAAGTTTTACCTTAATCAAACGGCTAAATAAATGATCCCAGAATAATTGGCCAATTTTTTGTAGGCTCTTTAACTGCTGAAGCTTAGATGCCTGATCTTTAGCCGGGCGATTTAGGGCCCCCACCATCTCCAGACTCAAATGCTTTAACTCAGAAAAAGAAACCCCCACCTGGCTATAGTGCCGCAAGGTAGGGGCAGTTTGACTCTGATTAAAGAGGCCCATTTTAAGCGAATCATCTTGCTTAAAAACTTCTAAAATTAACGATTCCATATGAAGTATGAGATCAAACCTTAACCTTTAAATCAATTACCGCTTCCCTCTGGCCTTGGCGGCTAATTTCAACCATATAATCACCGGGAGAAATATTTTCAAAACTACCACTTCCAGATTCATTAATATAAGATTCCAATTCCAGGCTATCCTTGATTAAGGTGATACGTAAATTTTTATCAACTCCCTGGCCCTGTTTATCCTTAACCGAAATGACAAGATTAAAACTCTTATTAGACTTACTCTGAATTTTAGCCGACACTCTAATCTGTTGGAAATCTTTTAAAATACTCACTTCTTCCTTAAACTCATTTATTTTCCTACTCCGCAATACTGGAGCAGGAACCAACTCCTGGCCAAGCAGAACATCTCCAGTAGTCTGAATAATCTCCAAAGCCTTCTCTTTAAGTTTCAAAAATATCTCTAATAAATCTTCACTAACTTGTTGAGCGACCATTTTTTCTATCTTCTCTAACAAAGGCGCGGGAACATCGAGGCTTAAATGTGGTTGTATCTTAAGCTGAGTGCTAAAATACTCTACGCAAACTTCACAACTAAGCAAGTGCTTAAGAATCAAGCCCTTATCATCAGCCGGTAATTTGTCCTCCAAAAAACAAGCCAGGTTTTCCTCACTGGGATGATCCTGCCCCAGGAAAGGTTCCTGCCCCTTGCGTTCACGATAAATAAACCTAGTTATCTTCTCAAGATTATTAAACATATCTTTCCCCTATCTTAATAGACGTATCATTTCAGAAAATCTAACTTAAAAAACCTTTCTTTTTAAAACAATCCTGTATCCTCTGCAGTATCCTCCCCCTGCGCATATCCACTGCCCCGCGTGTAATTTTAAGATGCTCCTTAATTTCTTCCAAATCTAGCTCTTGATTTAAAAACAGTTCCAAAAAATATTGATCATCAGGCTCAAGTAAACTAATACACTCCTGCAGAATTTTACGCCTATCCTGGTCACTCAGAAATTCAATTGCCCCTGGCGAAAGATCCTTAAGGGTATCTTTTAAAGTAAAACCAGCCTCATTCTCAACATCCAGTGATACAATCGGCTTAAGCATGCGTAAATAATCAATAGTAAAATTAATCGTCACCTGCCTGAGCCAGCTAGCCAGAGAACAACCATTTTTCCCCTGGTAAGTAGATAATTTTTTATAGCTGTCCTTAATTAAAAGATGGAATATCTCCTGGTAAATATCTTCAACTTGTGCAGTAGAAAGACTACAGCCTTTAACCGATAAAACACTATGAATATAATTATAAATCAGACGGGAATAACGTAGGATAAACTCAGACCAGGATTGTTTGTTCCCCTTAAGGCAGCCTTGGACAAACTTTAAATCATCCATGGCTTTAATTATAGCATTAAAAACTCTTATTAAACAAGAAAAAAAACAGGGTCGTTCTTTAAGCCAAAGCAAAGGGTGTCCCTAATAAGGGACACCCTCTCGATTAGCATAGTGCCTGACCCTGCTTTGGACTATTTAAATAACGAGTTTTTAATAATAAATGAAGCGAAAACAATTGAAACCATCGACATCAGCTTAATTAAAATGTTTAAGCTGGGGCCCGATGTGTCTTTAAACGGATCTCCTACAGTGTCACCCACCACCGTAGCTTTATGCGCCGCTGACCCTTTACCTCCATGATGCCCCTCTTCAACATATTTTTTGGCATTATCCCAAGCACCACCAGAGTTAGCCATCATCACCGCTAAAACAAAACCAGTAACCGTTGCACCCATCAGGAGCCCGGCAACCGCATCAATTCCGACTAACAGGCCTACCGCTATTGGAGCAACAATTGCTAAAAGTGATGGCGCAATCATCTCTTTCTGCGCAGCAGCAGTAGCAATCGTTACACAACGCGCATAATCCGGCTTGGCCTTACCTTCCATAATACCAACTATCTCTTTAAACTGCCTACGTACTTCAACCACAATCTTACCCGCTGCTCGGCCTACTGCCCGCATCGTTAAAGAACAAAATAAAAATGGCAGCATCCCACCTAGTAACAAGCCCACCAATACCGTAGGATTCATCATGCTCGTATTTACATCTTTTCCCAAAAGCAAAACCTGATCCTTATATGCTGCAATTAATGCTAACGCAGTTAATGCTGCTGAACCAATCGCAAACCCTTTACCAGTGGCTGCTGTCGTATTTCCTAAAGAATCTAAAGCATCGGTACGTTTTCTTACTTCCGGAGGTAATTTCGCCATCTCCGCATTTCCACCCGCATTATCGGCAACCGGGCCATAAGCATCAGTAGCCAAAGTAATACCTAATGTCGAAAGCATGCCCACCGCAGAAATCGCTATTCCATAAAGACCAGCATTAAAATTTGCTGCGCCACCGGAAGCAAAAAAACTAATCAAAATAGCAACACAAACAATAATTACCGGAATCGCCGTGGACATCATCCCTACAGCAATACCCCCAATAATTACCGTAGCTGGCCCGGTTAAAGAAGCATCGGCAATAGAACGAGTCGGCTTAAATCCACTAGAAGTATAATATTCCGTGCATAAACCAATTAAAACTCCTGCCACTAAACCTGCCAAAACTGACCAATAAACACCCAAATGCTGAACACCTAAAGTGTATTTAACCAAAAAGAATGAAATTACGGCAACTAAAAAAGAACTCGTAAAGACACCTTTTCTTAAAGCAGCAAGTAATACTTTTTGACTAGCTTGTTCACCACTCTTTACAAAAAAAGTTCCAACAATCGAAGCGATAACACCTACCGCGGCCATCACCATCGGTACGGTTACGCCAGCCACACCTAAGCCAGCAGCAACTCCTAAAGCCGATGTTGCCACAATTGAACCAACATAAGACTCATAAAGATCCGCACCCATCCCGGCAACATCACCCACATTATCACCGACATTATCTGCAATCACAGCGGGATTACGCGCATCATCCTCAGGAATTCCCGCTTCAACCTTACCCACTAAATCTGCTCCGACATCTGCCGCTTTAGTAAAGATGCCGCCGCCGACTCTGGCAAAAAGCGCCATAGAACTAGCACCCATACCAAAACAAAGCATGGTTGAAGTAATCGCCGCAATTTTATCTGTACCCATAGGAATTGGATGGCAAGAATAATACCAATTTAGAAAATAATACCAAACACTCAAATCTAATAGACCCAAACCCACAACCGTAAGGCCCATAACTGCCCCACTAGAAAAAGCCACCCGCAAACCAGAATTTAAACTCTTGGACGCCGCTTGAGCAGTCCGATTAGATGACTGTGTAGCAATAGACATACCGATAAAACCAGATAAACCAGAAAAAATACCGCCGGTTAAGAAAGCAAACGGTACAAATATAACCAAGTAATTCTTCAAAGCCATCGCCAGAAGAATAAAAAACACCACAATAAAAAACATTGAAATACCTAAATACTGTCTTTTAAGATACGCCCGAGCTCCTACTCGCACTGCTTGTGCAATCTCTTTCATTTTATCTGTCCCCTCATCCATTCTGAGTATACTTAAGGCCAGATAAAAAGCAAAACCTAACGCTAAAATTGAACCCACCGGTGCCAATAACAACAGATCAAAACCCATTTTTACTACGCTCCTTTCAAAAAATCTAAAACTTTTCGCGACTTTGCCTACTGCTTAAAATTAGAAAGTATGTTAACATAAGCGCAATATTTGTCAATAACAATTGTTCAATACCCTAAAAAACGACTTTGGATTACTATATAGTTACCAATTTTTTTAGGCTACCGCTTTTTGCCTGTTACTTAACGTTATCAGGTGCAACAAAAAAATAAACACTGTTTCCAATCGGCTTTAGTTTCTCCGTTCTGTCTTGCCGCAAGAATACAGGGCAGCTCATGAGCTTTTCTGTAACTACCTATTACCAAGACTTCTAAAAG
>CAYHRM010000026.1:2071-12649 GCA_964359035.1 uncultured Planctomycetales bacterium | reverse complement strand
AGTAAATTAATATTAACCAGCTAATTACTTAAACTTAATTCTGAACAGCCGGTACTGACACTGGTTCAGCTGGAGCTGGAGTTGGAGTTAAAACTGACTCTGCCGATCCTGCTGATACTGCCGGGGTTGATACATTTGCTGCTACAGGCGTTTCAACTACAGGCGCTTCAATAGGTACTGCTGATTGAGTTGTCGGTTGAGCTAAATCAGGAGCAGATGCCTCCTGAGGAGCCGCTGGCTGCGGCGCATCAACCACGTTTGGCCCGGAAACAGACAGAACGCCCGGCTCACTATTTTCTATATCCAACGTAGATGACGCAACTTCCGGTTGCTCAAAGCTAACATTCGTAGCAATATTCTTACTATCAACTCCAATCATATAATCAATACTTAAAGTATCTTTTATTTTTAACTCACTAAAATCTTTAACATTCTCAAAAGTCGTCTTTTCATCAACAACTAAAATTAGCTCCTTTTCTTGATCAGTTTCATAATCAAGATACTTTAAAGTAATGGTTTTAGCCTGATTATCTAAATTCGTTACCTCTCCCCAAGCCCATTGCAGATCGCTTTCTTTTTGCGAGGGAGTCAGTTGATTAGAAGTAATCACTTCAGAATCTACCGCTTCAACCACCGTTTCTTCAGCCAAGACAATTTGCGTTGCAGCCATCATCACAATAGCCAGCCCAGATAAAACAACAGCTTTCATCAAACTCATCTTACGCCTCCTTTAAGGTTATTTTAAAATTATCATAAGTTTTCTCGCTTGTCAAGTTATCTATAAAACGGCAGAAAAACAAGCGCGGCCATGACGATAAAAGTAGTCGTTAAACCCACAGTTAAGCCCACCCAAAACCAGTCCAAGAAACTAATCTTGAGGCGCTTTTCCTTCTCTAAAATCCCAATCGCCACAATATTAGCAGTAGAGCCAATTAAAGTAATATTACCGCCCAGGCAGCCACCGAAAAGCAAAGCCCACCACAGCGGTTGTAAATTCATATTTAAACTCTGAAAGCCCTGAACTACAGGAATAAAAGCCGCGACTAAAACTACATTATCTAAAACACTTGAACCAATCGCACTTATCCATAGCATCGCGCCGGTTAAAAGATTAAGATTGCTTCCGGTTGCCGCTAACATATGTTTGGCAATAAAAACCGTTGCCCCAGTATATTTTAAGGTTCCCGCCTGCACAAACAAAAGCAGAAAAAAAAGCAACGTCCACCACTCCACATCCTTTTCAATGTATTTTCTAGCTTTTTGATGTTTCCAAATCATGACCAAACCGCTAGCCACCAGCGGAACAACTAATAAAACAGTGTTGGGTGGTAACCCCCAGGCTATTTCCATGCGATGATGCAAAGAAATAAAAATAAGCATTATCCCAAATATTCTCAAGCTTATTTTAAGGTTTTTCTCCGGCGGTACAGCAATAAGCTTGATCAACATTTCATTCGCCCCTAGCCTTTTTATCTGCTCATCAAGAAATTTTACGGATTTTCGATACCAAAACAAAAGAATAAAAATTGTAACAATTAAACAAAGTAAAACTAAAGGAAAAGCCTTAAGAATAAAATCCTCAAAAGTCAGGCCAGATTTTGAAGCAATCAATATACCAATGGGATTCCCCAGAACTGTTCCCGCGGACCCAATATTAGTAGCCAACACCGAAATAATTACAAAGGGTACCGGACTAACTTCGAAATAATCGCAAATTTCCAAAACTGCCACCACCATAAAAATAATCGAGGTTACTTCATCAACTGTACAAGCCAGTAAAGCAGATAAGCAACCAATAAGTAAAACAAATTTTTTACCGGTTAATTTAGGAATCCGTAAAATCAAGCTAACAATCCAGGCAAAAACTCCGGAATCTTTCAATAGCCCGATAATCACCATCATCCCCACCAAGAAAAGAATTACTTCAAGTGATGAAAATTCAATCACATGCTCCAAGTCAATAGTCTTGGTCATTAATAATACAGAAGTACCGATAAAAGCAAAACTGAGGCGAAAATCCCAGAAGAAGAGAGTTCCTAAAATTGAGGCGGAAAATATACCTATAGACAGGGACTGATGCGCATTCATCCCGGAAAAATTAGCGCAAGCTCCCAGAGAGAAAGACAATAAAAATAAAGAAAGTATCTTTAAAGAAAGACTTTTCATTTATTAAAATATTCTTTTAAAATAACTTTTAAAATTAATAAAGAACGGCTTTAATCCGCGCGTACATTTTATTATAAACCACTGTCGCCAAAGCAACTTTTAATATATCGCCTAAAACAAAGGGCAAAAAACCAAGCAAGAATGCTTCTCTTAACGGGATAAATAAACTTACTTTTAACCAAAGCATTCCACTAAATAAAATTATAAAATCCGCAGCTAACAATTTAATAAAAACCACAGCTGAGCTTTGTTTTTCTTTAATCAAAAAACTACCCGCAAAAAAAGAAGCCAAAACAAACCCGACAATATAGCCGCCGGTAGGGCCCAGTAGATAAAGGCTCCCGCTGCCTAAACCCGTAAATACCTGCTGGCCAGAAAAACCTAAAAAACATATAAACAGCCTGTGTAGATACCCCCAACTTCCTCCCTAATAATGCCCCAGAAAGCAAAACAAAAAATGTCTGTAAGGTAAGCGGCACAGGAGTAAAGGGCAAAGGTATGCGCACAAAAGCCGATAAAGTAGTTAGGACAATGAAAGTCCCCACGGCTAATATCCGGCAAAGCCGCTTATCAGTAATTAATTCTCTCTTAATAATTGCTTCCATATTAATCTCCTCATTTTTCCCCAGCCTCCGGCGCTTGGGGAAAAATGACCCCGAGCTCCGCGAGGGGAATGCCAATCCCCAGCCTCCGGCGCTTGGGGAAAAATGACCCTCAAGCTCCGCGAAAGGAAAGTTTTTGTTAAACATATAATTTCCATATATTATATATGAAAACCAAATAATAGCAAAAGAAAATGGGATTAGACCCTTACCGATCCAACCCCACCTCTTAGGCGTTAACTCTAAACTTTCTTAATTATTCCTTAGCGATAGCTAAAGTAATTACACCCGCTAAGATTAAGAACAAACCGATACAACCCTGGATAATCACCAACAGCTCCCCCCAAAACGCTAAAATTGCCCAGCCCCCCAAAACCAAAAACACCAGGCCTAAAACAACTTTAAAAAGTGTGGCTAAGGTCTTCTTAGAATCACAACACTTCTTTTCCGTATCACAACATTTCTTCTCTTCTGCAGCCATTTCACACCTCCTTAATGAGGCCATCACTTATGGAGGCGCAGCCGACATAAGTGATTTGGCCGAATTAATCCCGAGCTTACGCAGAAAATTTCGCAAGAAATTTTCAAATGCTTAAGCGAGGGGTCCTTCCTTTACTGGTTTACTTTTCCATCTACGGTGGATCCAACCCCATTCCGCAGGATATTTACGTATATAAGCTTCAATTATATCCGTGAGCTTCTGAATATTTACCAGAATAACATCCTTAGAATCCTTGCCTTCCTCTAATTTTAACTCTGCTTCAAAAATTATCTTATGTTGATCATCGGGCTGCCGAAGAATAAAACATGGGATCAATGCGGCTTTTGTCCTTTGCGCTAAAATCACCGGGCCAGTAGCCGTAGCTGCTTTTTCCCCAAAGAAATTTACAAAGACTCCCCCCGTGCCAAAATTCTGATCAATAGGTATAAAAATTAATTCATTATTACGTAAAGCATTAATCGAACTATTCACGCATTCATTACGCGGCTGGCTGTAAATAGTCCTGATCCCAAACTTTTCTCTTTTTTTAAGAAAAATTTTCTCCATTCTAGCATCATGCATCGGCTTCATAATACCACCGGTTTTATAACCATCCACTGCCAATCTCCCCAAAAGCAGCGGAAAATTACCAAAATGCGCGCTCACCAGAATAACACCCCGGCCAGCCGCTAATGCTTGATCGAGATTTTCTCGGCCCTGAATCTGAACTAACTTTTTTAAAGCCTGCGGTTTATCAAAAAAGAACATTAACTCCACCGCGCTTTTAGCCAAATACATAAAACAATCTTTAGCTATTTTTTCAATTTCCTGAGCAGGCTTTTCTTTACCAAAAGCAATACCTAAACTATCTAGAGCAATTTTTCTTTGTTTTTTAGCAAAAAAATACGCCAAGGCGGCAATATTTTTAGCAAAAACATACAGATATTTTGTCGGGATAGTTTTAACGATCAAAGAACATGTATGTATCCCAAACCAGGCCCCAAAATGACTAAAACTTTTACGAATTTTTTTAGCGTCCATTTCAATTTAAGTTATCCGAGATTATAACAAACTACCCCCAAATTACAAGAAAAATTCAAACACCCCTAAGCTTTGGTTTAGAATAAAATCCCGCACAAGGTAACCAAGCATCTTAAAGCTTGTAGCCAATTTTACGCAATAGATTCTTGCGCCAAGTAATATCTGAAGCATCCTCTAAGCCCTGAGGAGTTGATCCATCAATCACTCCTAATATCCCACGGCCAGCTTGACTCTGTGCCACAATTACTTCCGTAGCATTCGCCGTCGCACAGTATATATTACAAACCTCAGGAATGTTTTTAATCGCATTTAAAACATTAATCGGATACGCCTGTTTAAGAAAAATAATAAAACTATGTCCACACGCAAGTTCCAACATATTCTTACAAGCCAAATCTACCAGGTCCGGATCATTGCCTTCACTTCTTATCTTACAAGCCCCAGATGCTTCGGCAAAAGCCAAACCAAACTTTATCCCGGGAACATTATTAACTAAGGCTTCATAAAGGTCCTCAACCGTTTTAATAAAATGGCTTTGGCCTAAAATAAAATTTAAATCCACCGGCTTATTGATCTTAACTGTGGTCAGCTCTAACATAGCGCATCCTTTCTTTATTTGATCTGGACCTTACGAAAGGCCACAACATCGATCGGCAGATCACCATGATAAGCCTTTAGTGCTGTAAGCATATAATCCGGCTGGCCCAAAAGCTTAAGTGGAATTCTTATAATTAAAGAATTTTTCTTAAAATCTAGCAAAACCCCAGAATTAACCACTTTATCCTTAAGGTTAAATACCTTGCATTTATTCCCCGCGGTAATAATGCGTATCTTGGGCATGCGGGCAAAAGGAACAGTTTGGCGATATCCGAAGATATACAACATTACTCCAAACCGGCTGCTTAGCTTCTTAGGCTTATCTAGGCGGACAACAAAATAATCATCTACCACCGCATAACTTACGGATCCTTCGGCTTCTATTATTTCAGATTGTTTAAGATCGTTGGAATACTCTGTTTCCTCAAACATCTCTCCCGCATCGGAATAAACAATATCTTTAGCCGGCAATGACGATTGGGGTTTTAACTCTAAATCCACATAATCACTAAAAAGCTCATTCTTGCGGGCAAAAGAAAATAAATAAAAAGCACTAGATTGTGTCTGACTTTTATAAAAAAGAATTGACCGGTATTTTTTAACTAACTCTTCAGGAGTTAAGTCACTCCGAAGCCAATTAAGTGCTGAATCAATAAATTTATCCGGTGGAGATAACGCTAACTCCGGATGATAATGCCGCGGCTTAGGCCAACCCACGCAATGCACAAGATATGGATAAATTTTAGGTTTAGCCATTTGCGTCTCTAAGTCACTCAAGGCCACTTGAAGGAATAAATACAATGCCTTGTGATCAACGTTAACATCCGCCGGGTGCGAGACAAATATTTTATTCGGCTGATAATCCAGAATCTGTTTAGTCAAATCGCTCAAGATGTTTTCCCCGTAATACTTAGCGCCATAAGAAGAATTATCCCTATAAGGAACGCTAGATATCCGGGTTAACCGGTCACGAAACGGTTTACTCCTGCCAGCGGAAGCTGTCTGCCAATATTTACAAAAAATCTCAAAAGTACCATAATCCGGATACCCTAAAAATACCAGGTCTTTTTCGGATAATCCTAAAAACTTCATCGCTTTAATTGACTCTTTCTGACGCAATTGGCCCAGATAAATAAACTCACCCTGGCGAAAAGTAATCCTTTTTTCATAGACAATAAAAGCAAACTCATTATGATCGCCATTAGTTAAATAAACTACTTTAACCTGGGCACCGGCGAAAAGTGCTTTTTGAATAATCCCTGCGCAAGCAATCGACTCATCATCGGGATGCGGCGCTAGAATTAAAATTCGATCATTCTGCTTAAACGATTCTAATTCCGCATAACGATTTTGGCCGCCAAGATCAGGTTTTTGCGGAGTAAAGCAACCCCCGGAAAACAAAATCAAACCAAGCATCAAAAATCTTATTTTACGCATAGGCTATTCTACCATTTAACTAATTTTTAATCGAGGAAATAATTTACAAACCCCATAAATCATTATACAATAACTTTATGTCCACCGATACGCAAAAGCATTATCAAAAAATCAGGAAAATTCTGATTATTGTACTGGCCTTAAACTGGGCGGTAGCTCTAGCCAAAATCATTTACGGTTTAAGCAGCCGTTGTTTCAGCATGGCCGCAGATGGATTCCATTCTTTAAGTGACGGAACTTCAAATCTTATCGGAATTCTCGGTATCCATTTCGCCTGTCAACCGGTTGACAAAGACCACCCCTACGGACACAAAAAATATGAAACTTTATTCTCCCTGGGCATTGCCGCCATGTTATTTATTGTTTCTTTCAATTTGTTAAAACAAGGCTGGCAACGCCTGCAACATCCGGTCTTTTTCCAAGCAGACTTAGGTAGTTTTATTGTAATGCTGGTTACTTTAGCCGTAAATATCTATGTCATGCGATATGAATACAAAAAAGGTAAAGCTTTAAAAAGCGACATTTTAGTTTCAGATTCACTGCACACCCGAGCAGACATTTTCACTTCCTTTTCTGTAATTATTCCTTAATTATAACCAGGCTAGGCTTCCCCTTCATTGACCCGATCGTTACCATTCTGATCTCGCTGTTTATCGGCTACGCAGCTTTTGAAATAGCCAAACAAAGTTCAGATGTTCTTTGCGATACAGCGGTTTTTATGGATGATCAAAAAGTTAAAGATATCGTATTAAAAATAGAAGGGGTCCGTGCCTGCCATAAAATTCGCAGCCGCGGCAGAATTGACGATGTCCATATCGATCTACATGTACAAGTCAATCCCAGTATGCATATCGATGATGCCCACCGCATAAGCTACCGCATTGAAGAAGCCATTAAATCCACTATCCCGGGGATAACTGATGTCATCGTGCATATGGAACCTCTCAAACGCTAAATATACTCCAACGGATCAAGCGGAACTCCATTTTTCCTTATCTCAAAATGCAAATGAGGCAACATATCTGCCGGCCTAGCATTACCAGTTTTACCTACGCTGCCAATAACCTGGCCTTGCCGCACGTAATCATTTTTACGCACAAAGATATTAGAGAGATGCCCATAGATAGTAATAATATTATCCCGATGCCGAATAATTATATATTTACCCATACCCTTATTTTGAGTTGCGCTAACAACTCTGCCGCTTTTAGCAGCATAAACCACAGTACCGACATCCGCCAAAAGATCCAGGCCCTTATGTATCCGCCTACCGCTTCTACTAGAAGCAAATAAACCATCGCCTCGATGATCATTACGAACAATAATATCGTTTTTATATTCAATCGGACAAACAAAATATTGTTTATCCATCTTAGCCAGTCCCAAAAATAAAGAGGCGCAAACTAAAATTAAAATAATAAGTAAAAAATTTTTTATCATTTTCTTTTTTTTAGAATAGATATTATAACACAGCTGTCAAGTAGCAAACAAAAAACGACAAAAAAATCTCCGTAGCAATTATAAATTGTACGACTCTTGGTTGCTAAATGAATACTCTGGCTAAAATAACCTTTAACAAAAATCTCTTTACCTTGGGCATTTCCTACCACCCCGAGGATCCTACCGGCCGGATCAATAAATCCAGAAATCCCGGTATTGGCCGCCCGAGCCAAATATACACGATTCTCAATTGACCTAAAAACCGAAGCAGCAAAATGCTGATACGGCGCGCTGCCCTCTTTATACCAGGCATCATTAGTAATATTAACCAAGAACCTTGCTCCCCGTTTTATAAACTCCCGGGACAACTCCGGAAAAAGATCTTCAAAACAAATCAGCACGCCAAAATTAGCCGGCTGCCTAAATATAGTATACTTATTTCCCGGCTGAATATCCCCAATCGGAGCAATCGTCTCTAAAAATGGAAAGATATGCTTAAGTGGTATATATTCTCCAAAAGGAACCAGATGCAGCTTGCTATAAGTAGAGACCAAAGCCCCCTGCTGATTAATAAATAAAGCGCTATTAGAATAATTTTGATTAAGATATGCAACTGCGCCAACTAACAGATTGGTCTTAAGTTGGCCAGCCAAAGAAAAAACTTGAGCGAATTCAGCCTCATCCTGGCCCCAGAGCCCCGGCACGGATGCCTCAGGCCAAATAATCAACTCCGGCTTATCCTTAGCCGCTTTAACCGTCAAATCCTTGTAATTATTTAAAATAAAATCAACTGCCTGTTTATCCCATTTTAAATGTTGCGGAATATTACCCTGGACTACAGCAATTTTTATTGATCTTTCACCACTGCCAGCATCAAACCAATAACTTAATTTATAAAATCCGTAAATAAAAGATAAAAATACTATCCCTGCGCAGATTAAAAAAACCTTAAGCCTTAATTGTTTACGTAAGATTAAATAAATGGCTGCATTGACTAAAACAACTAAGAAACTGACCCCCCAGGCGCCGGTAATATCGGCAATTTGAATCATCGGTAAATTTCTATATTGAGAAAGCCCAATTAAAGCCCAAGGAAATCCAGTAAATAAATAACTACGTAAATATTCCAACAAAACCCAACTCGCGGGCAGAAAAAACAGACAACAATTAACAGAAAGAAAACGCGAGAAATAAATTACGCAGCCAAAAAGGCCAAAATAAATAGCCAAATACAAAACCAAAACTATTTGGCCAAGCAAAGTAACATGGATCAACCAATAGACGACAAAAACCCAAAAAATTACTCCACAAAAGAAAGCAATCATAAATGCTTGCCGTAAGGATTTATTCTCTAGCGCAATAAATAAAGGAATCAGGCCACACCAGGCAAACAACCAAAGATTAAAACTACTAAAAGAAAGGGATAATAATAAAGCGGCTAAAATAGACGCTCCAACAACGATCATTCTCCGCAACACTTTTTATATTTTTTTCCTGAACCACACGGACAAGGGTCATTCCGCCCAACCTTAGGCTGGTGAGGCGATGATGGCCTAACTGTTTGCTTCTGAGGATTAGGCTCTAATTGGCCAGATCCTTCTTGAGCAACAGAGGGCGAAAAATTCGCTAATTCCGGATGGCTTAACTCTTTAGGCAAAGAACTAAACACCCCCTGGAATCTTTCCGGCTTGACCGACTCTAATTTATAAATAGTCTGCGCGGCATCTTCTTCAATCGCGCCAATCATCTGGCCAAACATCTCAAAGGCTTCACGCTTATATTCAATTAAAGGGTCCCTTTGCGCATAAGCACGCAGGCCAATACCTTCACGCAAACTATCCATGGCATAAAGATGATCCTTCCATTTACTATCAATAATTTGCAAAAAAACCATTCGTTCTAAATTTCGCAATAACTCCTGGCCAATTAATTTCTCTTTATTTTCATAAGCCGCCAAGAGCGCTTGAGTTAATTTCTCCTTAGCCTCTTGTGCGCTTTGATGATTAAATGTTTGGGCATCTAATTGTAAGCCAAAATTTAAATCAATAAAACTAATTAAACCTGGGTTATCAATCTCAGAGGAATCGGACTGTTTATAAATTTTTAAATAATCATCCACCAATTTATAAATAATTTCAACGACATTTTCTCGCAGCGAGAACCCTTCTAAAATCTGACGGCGTTGGCCATAAATAATTTCTCTTTGTTTATTCATCACGTTATCATACTCTAAGAGTTGCTTTCTAATCTCAAAGTTATGCTGCTCCACCCGGCGCTGAGCAATCTCAATCGAACCACTAACCCAGGGATGTTCAATAACTTGGCCTTCTTCCAAGCCCAATTTTTCCATCAATCCAATAATCCTATCCGAACCAAACAAACGCATCAGATCATCCTTCAAAGATACGTAAAAACGTGAACTTCCCGGGTCACCTTGACGGCCACTCCGGCCACGCAGCTGGTTATCAATGCGCCGAGCTTCATGGCGTTCTGTACCTAAGACATGCAAACCCCCTAATTCCACTACCTTATTATGCTCAACGGCGGCCACAGATTTATAATGCTCAAGAATTTTTTTATACTCAACCAGGTAATTCGGATCTTGTGGGTCCAATTTCTGTTTAGCCACATTCTTAGCAACAAATTCCGGGCTTCATCCCAAAAGTATATCTGTACCACGGCCAGCCATATTGGTCGCAACCGTAACCGCGCCAAACCGCCCCGCTTGAGCGTGCAGTTCCGCTTCTTTTTCGTGCTGTTTTGCGTTTAACACATTGTGAGGAATGCCATCTCGCGAAAGTATCGCTGACAATA
>CAYHRM010000026.1:0-2061 GCA_964359035.1 uncultured Planctomycetales bacterium | reverse complement strand
CCTTTATAACTGCCCGCCTGGGCAATAATTTGAGCATCCATTTCATGATATTTAGCATTAAACACCTGATGTTTAATTCCCCGGCGCTTGAGCATCTCAGAAAGCTTTTCAGATTTATCAATCGTAATGGTTCCCACCAACACGGGTTTCCCTAAATTACTTAACTCTGAAATCTCTTCAACTACAGCAGCAAATTTTTCTTCTTCAGTTTTATAAATACGATCCGGATAATTCTTACGCACTAAAGGCTGATTAGTCGGTAAAACTACAACATCTAACTGATAAATACTTTTAAATTCATTCGCTTCCGTAAAAGCCGTACCGGTCATCCCCGCTAATTTCTCATACATCCGAAAATAATTCTGAAAGGTAACCGTAGCTAAGGTCTGATTTTCACGCTCAATTTTCAAGCCCTCTTTAGACTCAACCGCCTGGTGCAAACCGTCTGACCAACGCCGCCCCGGCATTAATCGTCCGGTAAATTCATCGACAATAATTACTTCCCCGTCCTTAATTACATAATCCACATCCGCCTGAAAAAACTCTTTTGCCCGAAGAGCCTGAATCGTATGGTGCCGATATTCAATCGTCTCTAAGGCATGTAAGGTCTCTACCCCCCAAAGCTTAGAAGCCTTAATCTCTCCGGCTTCGGTAAGCGCAACAGTTTGCGCCTTCTCATCTGCGACATAATCAAAACCCTTGCCTAAATCTACCCCTTTATATTTTGCGTCAATCTCATCACGTTCCGTAACTCTCCGGCCATCTAATTGTTCGACTATTTTTTTAGCGGTGTAATATTTTTCTGTGGATTCTTCCGCCGGGCCAGAAATAATTAAAGGCGTACGTGCTTCATCAATTAGAATGGAATCTACTTCATCCACAATCGCATAATAAAAAGGCCGCTGTACCAGTTCTTTAATTGAATACTTCATATTATCGCGCAAATAATCAAAACCAAACTCATTATTAGTGCCATAAGTTATATCGCAGGCATAGGCAATTTTTCTTTCCTCATCCGACATATCATGCTGAATAGTCCCTACGGATAAACCTAAAAATTCATAGATCGGCCCCATCCACTCCCGGTCGCGCCGAGCCAAATAGTCATTGACCGTAACAATATGTACGCCTTTACCAAGTAAAGCATTCAGATAGGCAGCCAGGGTAGCAACCAGAGTCTTTCCTTCCCCGGTAGACATCTCCGCGATCCGGCCCTCATGTAAAATAATGCCCCCGATAATCTGCACATCAAAATGCCTTAACCCTATTGTACGCCGGGATGCCTCTCTAACTACCGCAAAAGCCTCCGGCAATATTTCCGCAAAAATTTTATTACGGTTAATTTTTAATTTCTCTTTTAATTTCTCCTTTTCTTCAGGCATCGCCACCTTAGCCATCGCCTGCTGCAACTCTTCCGCTTCCAGATTAAACTTTTCCGATTTATTTTTTAAATGCTCCTTAAACTCATCCGTCTTAGCAGCCAGCTGGCGATCACTTAAAGCAGTTATTTGCGTTTCAAAAGAATTAACCAAATGCACCAACCGCGCTAGTTCTACCATCTTATCCATAGAAGGACTGGGCATCTCAGTATGCAAAGTAATATTTAACTTAGGAAATTTTTTCCTAATTAAAGCCTGCTTATTTTTAAGAATAATTTTTTTAATTAACCCAAGCATGTTTTCCTTTTAGCAAAAAATCTATGTTTTATTAGCACTAAACTTAAGAAAAGACTCAATAAAATCATCCAGGCCACCATCGAGAACCTTTTGGCTATCCCCAGTTTCAAAATCCGTGCGATGGTCCTTAACTAAATTATAAGGATGTAAAACATAGGAGCGGATCTGGCTGCCCCACTCAATCCTCTTCTTATCTGAATCCTGCTGCCTGAGCTCTTCATCCTTTTTAACCTGCTCTGCTTCATAAATACGCGCCTTAAGTATCTTTTAGGCCGTTTGCTTATTTTGATATTGCGAACGCTCATTCTGACATTGCGCGATAATACCAGTAGGCAGATGGGTAATCCTTACCGCTGAATCCGTAGTATTAACGCTTTGGCCACCG
>CAYHRM010000025.1:0-12874 GCA_964359035.1 uncultured Planctomycetales bacterium | reverse complement strand
ATATTAAGGCGGCATTTTATGGTAAAAAGAAAGGCCCGAAAGTAATCAGCAGCTTGTTGGCGGATTAGGTGGAAGAGATATTACTTTAGAATCTATATATGAAGTATTTAGAAGATTGACGGCTAAGGAAGTTAATTCCGATTTTATTGATTTAAAGCCAGAACTGCTTAAGGAAGAATATGGAGAATAGCCCTTTATTTAAATCCGGACATACTGCTTGTGCTGGTTGCGGCCAGGCGATTGCTGCGCGCTTAGTGGTGGAAGCAGCGGGCTTAAATACAATTATTGCTAATAATACCGGTTGCTTAGAGGTTTTTTCTACTAAATATCCGGAAACTGCTTGGGGGGTACCCTGGATTCATTCTTTATTTGAAAATTCCGCGGCCGTGGCTTCGGGTATTGAAGCGGCATTAATTTATTTAGGTAAAAAAGATACGATTAATGTCATTGCTCAGGGTGGAGATGGTTCCACGGGAGATATTGGTTTACAGGCTTTAAGCGGGATGTTGGAACGTGGCCATGATATTTTATATGTTTGTTATGATAATGAAGCTTATATGAATACCGGAGTGCAACGTAGCGGGCTTACGCCGTTTGATACTAATACTACGACTAGTCCGTCGGGTGTGCGTTCTTCGGGAAATATCCGGCCGAAAAAAGCCGTACCAGAGATCTGTGTGGCGCATGGTATTCCTTATGTCGCCACGGCTTCGGCGGGTTTTCCACAAGATTTAACGCGTAAAGTAAAAAAGGCAATCTCGATTAAGGGGCCTAAGTATATTCAGGTGCATGTGCCGTGTCCTTTAGGCTGGCGCCATGAAACAAATCAGATGTTGTCGGTAGCAAAATTAGCCGTGGAAACCGGGCTCTATCCTTTGTTTGAATATGAAAATGGTGTTTTAGTTAATCGTAGGCAGTTTGCTCCTAAGCCGGTTCAAGAATATTTAAAGAGCCAGGGTCGATTTAAGCATCTCCTCAATAATCCTGAAGAGATTAAAAAAATTCAGGAGATTGCGGATAATAATATAAAGAAGTATAATTTGAAGTTAGAGGCATAAAGTTGGTGTTGTTTAGGTAGACAAGGAGGTCTCGAGATGGGAAAGCAAGCAAGGGCAATCGTGGATTTAAGCTTAAAGGACCTGGTTAAGGATTTAAATAAAGCATATTGTGATGAATGGTTAGCATTTTATCTTTACTGGTATATGGCGCAAACTGTTTCTGGACGGGCTTATGAAGATACTAAGGAGATGTTGGAAAAGTTAGCCAAAGATGAGTTAGAGCATGCTGGTGAACTGGCGGATTTAATTACTAAATTAGGGGATGTTCCCACCGCTAATCCTCTGGATTTAGAAAAAGGAGCCAATGCCGCATACTTAATGCCACCAAAAAATACTGCGGATATTAATCGAATTATTCGTATTGTCGCTGAGGCGGAGGCCGGGGCGATCGAGGTTTACAATAAAATTGCCAAAAAGACATTTGGTAAAGATAATGTAACCTATCAGTTAGTTACACATATACTCAGTGAAGAAGTAGGTCATGAAGAGATGTTTGAAAATTTATTAGAGAGGTAAAGTTCCCTCGCCAGCCGCTGAATCGATGGCTGGCTCGGGATCAATTCGCGCATTAAATTACTCACGCTGGCGCGTTCGTAAGTTAAGCGCTCATTGAGGAGAGATAATATGGCTAAGATTACTGTTGATGTTTCGACATGCGTAGGATGCGGTTTATGCGAGCAGTCATGCCCGGATGTTTTTCAGGTACAGGGTGATGGGATTGCTCATGTTAAGACGCAGGTTTGTGCGTCTTGTAATTTACAGGAAGTAGCGGATTCTTGTCCGGTTAATTCGATAAAGGTAAGTTAAGAAGTAAGTTTTTTATTTTAAAAGTTGTTTTAAAGGCGCAATATATTTATTGCGCCTTTTTATTTAGTTGATCGGTGAATTCAGAAAAAAGTTCATATTTCTTAGCGGCTAATATTTTTTGAGAGAAAATCTCTTTTTCTTTGAGGAATTTGCCTTCATTAATAGGTTTAAGTGATTTAAGCTTGATGATATAGTAGCCCTGGTCGTTAGAGATTATATTACTTATTTCATTATCTTTTAATTTTTTGGTATTATCCCAGAAAATCTGCGCGGCGCCTAAATTTTTTATTGTGTCAGTAGATTTAAAGAAATCCGTTACGGCGCTTTTTAAGTTGCAAGCGGTAGCGGCTTGATTAAATTTAAAGCGTTTTAATTTTTCTGCACAGGTATTTATTTTTTGTTGAGCGATGCCTTTAGCGGTTTCATTAATTAAGGCGGTTTTAACCCTATCCTTTATCTCTGCTAACTCCGGGATATGTGCGGGCTTATTCTCAGCCGGTGGTTCTTTAAACATATCTTTATTCTGTTCGAAGTAGTTGCGGATTTCTTTTTCGCTGGGCTTAATTGTCTTGGCAAATTCGGAAAACAAGCTTCCAATATAATAAATACTTAGTTCTTCGTTAGCTTTTAGGTATTCTTGACGAACCAGCTCATCGTTTACTTTTACATTTTGGGTAATTTGATTGTAGAGTTTAGTCAGAATTAAATTTTGGCGTGTCTGTTCTTCAAAGCTGCGCGCTTGTAAGCGCAGGCCGTAACGCAGGGTTTCTTGATAAATTCTATTGCTAAAACCGTTTTTATCCTGAAAATATGGCGCACTCTGAATTTCTTCAACAATTTCTTTATCCGTTACATTAATCCGGCGCATTTTTGCTTCATGTAAAAGGATTAATCTTTGTATCGCCTGGCCATCGAAATTTAAATATTTTTCCATCTCGGGGAGCTTGTCTCCGAATCGCATAAGTGCGGAAGTTTTTACGGCGATTAGAGAATTGCGAAACTCTAAATTAGTGATATTCTTGCCAAAAATCTTTCCAGCAATGGATGCTTCTTGTTGGTCGTTTTTTCCTCCTCCAAAGCCCCAAAGAGCAAAGGCAGGGATAATAATTACAGCGAGGCCAATCCAGATTTTTTTTGCAGTTTTTTTATTACGTAATATTCTTAACATTTTATTCCTCCTGATTATATCCATTAATTATAAGCTAAAATATGGTAATTGCAATACTGTTTATGTTGTTATCTGTATTTTAAAGCTAAAGGGCCTGGAGGTTACTTTTATTTAGTCTTGACAATAATTAATCATTTGTTATCATTATTAATAGTAAGTTATAGTGTAAACAAGTGAGGGCCCGATGAAAGAAGATAAATTTCTTACGGTTAAGGAATTGTGTCAATATATTAAGATCCCCAAGCCAACGTTATATATGTTTTTAGGCAAAGGTATTATTCCCGCTGCAAAAGTTGGAAAGCAGTGGCGGTTTAATAAAGAGTCAATTGATAAATGGATGGCGGATAAAGAGAGGTATTACACAGATAGAAAAGATAGGAGAGTTGCGGATATTGCGAAGAAATAAAATCTGTAATTAAAAGGAAGGAATTCCCCATAAAATTAAGAAAAAGAAAGCGCAGAGCTTATATTCGTTACAGGTTTATTCGTAAAATAGCGAACATTTATCGAGTTTGGGTTTTTTTTGTCATAAAAACAAGGTATCGTTTTGTTCGAAGAATAAAATTTAAGATTACGCGATTGGTTGTAGCATTATTCCTTAGAATGTGGGTTAAGGAAATCGTTGGCATAGAAAATATTATATCGGATGGCCCTGTCATATTTATATCAAATCATTTAAGTTATTGCGATTTTCTTATTCTAGCCTCTTTGTTAAGAAAATATATCGTGTTTGTTGCTAGTAAAGAAATTAAACAAACTTTATTTATTGGCTGGTTTGTTAAGTTAAACCATGTAGTGTATGTCGATCGTGATCATCCTGGGCTCACTTTCTTTAGAGATATTATGAGACATTTAGAAAGCGGTAGAACAATTATAATTTATCCGGAAGGAACAAGGTCAAGAACAGGCAAGATGCTTAAGCCAAAAGAGGGTTTTGTTAAATTGGCTATCAAGGCAAATGTTCCCATAATACCCGTAGCCATGAAGGGTACCTATGAGATTTTACCTCCGAGTAGGAGAGTGCCCCGGCTTAAAAGGTGTAAAGTTATTATCGGTAAGAAAGCATACATTTCTGCTGAAAATCCTATGTTTAGAGACATTTTTCTTAGAAGAGAGGGTGTGGATAAAACCGGTAATTTGACAAAAGAAGAAACTCAAGAGATCGCCTTTCGTGTTATGAATAATATACGTTTATTGGCCAATGAGAAATGGGATGCCACTGCTTTAACTGAAATTTGTAAATTTAAGAAAAATGGATATAATTTTAATTTAGATAACTAGAAAACTTGGCTAACTTGATAATGTTTAATTAATTTTATAAATGGTTAAACTTGAACGGGTTAATAATTATAATCTTAAGCGGGCATTTGAGAGTTTATTTGATTCTAGTTTTATTAAGCTTAAAGATGAGGTCTTAATAAAACCAAATTGGGGCGGAAGGTTACCGATCATTTTAGGGGAAAATACGGATGCTTATTTTCTTAAAATATTAACAGAAGTTCTGGTCAAAAGAAACGTAAAGAAAATATATATTGCGCATTATCCTTTGCTTAAGATTGGGAGTGAAGATTATTCATTTAAGAATTTATTAAAAATTGCAAGTGTAGATAAAATAAAATTTCCTCAGAATGTTGAATTCTTAAGCTTAGATGATGTGGAAAAGGAAGTGGTAAGTATTGAAGGGTTTAAGTTTAATTTGCCTAAGTTATTAAGTGATGTTTTTTATATTGACCTTGCCAAGTTAAAAACTCACGTAGAGACAAAAGTTAGCCTTTGCATGAAGAATCAGATGGGGCTCTTGCCATCCGAAGATAAGATCGCTATGCATTATAAAGGCCTGGAAAGAGGCATTGCTTTATTAGCCTCACAACTAAAGCCGGACCTTTGTATAGTTGACGGAATAGTGTCTATGGATAAAAACGGGCCGCACCACGGCAGGACAAGAAGAACAGATATTTTATTGTATGCTGATAATTTAATTGAAATAGATTTTTTAACCGCTTATTTAATGGGTTATAATCCCAGTGAAGTTAAGCATATTAATTTTGCGATTGGTTTAGGAGTGGGGCAAGCTCCCGCTAATAGTATAATTGAGCAATATAAGCAATATAAACTAAGGAATTTTATTTTACCTAAAGAATGCCTTCAGAAATTTAGCTTAAACATTTGGCCTACCACGGCCTGCTCACAATGTATCTTTAATTTAGACAAAACGCAGAAACTTATAAAAAAGGATTTTTTTATGTTGAGTAACCTCGTATTTAAGAATAAAGGAATTTATAATATAGTAGTTGGTAAGGCGGATAATATTATGAATAAACAGTTGTCCAATTTAATAGCCATTGGAGAGTGTACAAGAGATTTAGCTAAAAATAATAATGTCGATTATCTAAAAGGTTGTCCTCCTATAACCGGTGACATTTTTAAGTTTATAAAGAAAAAAATTATTAAATAATGTATAGATAAAAATATGAATTCATCTGGTTTAACTTTAACGCAAATAATATATAATGCCTCTTCCTTAATAGCAGGTGTAGGAAGTGCTGCCCTTGGTTTCTTTGTCTATTGCAAGGATAAAAAAAGAGAGCTTAATAAAAGATATCTGCTTATGAGTTTGACCTTAGCTTTATGGGGTAGTAGTTTATTTTTATGGGGAGTATCTAGCAGTCCACAAATAGCATTACTATGGGCAAGAATCCTTCATATTGGAGCCACTTTTATTCCCATCACCAATTTTCACTTCATAACTGAACTACTTGGTATAACAAAAGAAAAAAGAAAAACAATCATAATCGGGTATATTGTTTCAATAATTATCGCTGCTACTGCATTTACTAATTTATTTATAAAAGGTGTTGAAGATAAATTCTTATTTAAACTTTGGCCTATTCCCGGAGTCATATACCCCTTTTTCTTACTCTTGTTTTTCATTTACTTAACTTATTCACTTTGTCTTGTATTTAAAGCTTTTAAAAACACCACAGGCTTTACTCAGCAACAGTTAAAATACGTCTTTTTAGGATTAATGGTTGCTTTAATTGGAGGAGCAACAAATTACCCTTTATTCTATAACATACATATTATTCCAGTCGGTAATTTCTTTGTTTTTACGTATGTAATATTGTATACATATACGATCGCAAAACATCACCTCATGGATATTGAAGTTTTTATTAAGAAATCCCTTATTTTTGCCGGAACGTTTATTTTCTCATTTGGTGTTTTTGTGGCAGTGACGTTATTGGTTTCTCATTTAATTGGCGGGGGGAGATTTTTTTCTCTTGCGATAAGCTCCGTGATTATAATTATTGGTTTGCGTCCTATTGAAAACTGGCTCGTCAACGCTACGGATAAGTTTCTTTTTCAGAAGAAATACGAATATAAGCAGATATTGAAGAAGTTTATTGACGATGTAATAACTGTTTTGAATCTTGATGAAGTAGTCAATTCCACTTTAAAGCTTTTGGATGATTCACTTCATCCTTATAATGTGAGTATTTTTATTCTTAATCGGGTGGATGATAAATATAACCTTTATAGTTCATTAGGCCTTGAAAATAAAGATTTAGCTTTTACTTCAGAATCGAAACTTGTCTATTTTCTTAAAAAGACTCATAATCCGGCGGTTATTAAACAGGTAGATGAAATTAAAGGAGCTGATTCTTTGGTTGCCCTGGAAATGGAAGAGCTTAAAGCGGTATTAGTGTTACCTCTTTTGCTCCATGACGACTTGATTGGGTTTATTTCTTTGGGGCGGAAGAAATCAGACGAAGACTACACTAAGGATGACCTTGATGTCCTGCTTGATTTGGCGCGCACTGAATCTATTGCCGTAGGCAATGCCCAGCTTATTACTGAAGTAGCGCAAACAGAACGCCGCGCTGCCATTGGTACGATGGCCGCGGGGATTAATCATGAAATAGGAAATCCTATAAATATTATTAATACCAAGATTCAATTCTTTCTCTTAAGCAGCCAAAGAGGGCTTTTTAAAGATAAAACTAAAGAAGAAATTATGCAAGAATGTTCCGCCATTTTAAATGAAACCATTAAACAGACTAATCGTATTTCCGAAATAACGCGAAAATTAGCTAATTTTGCCAAGCCTTCAAAAGAATTTAAGCCGGAGCTAGTGGATGTTTCAGAACAGGTAGAAGAGACCTTGTCTATGCTGGGGCATGATTTAGAGTTAGGCAAGATTCAGATTGAAAAGAATATTTCGTCTGGTTTATACAAGATTATGGCGGATAAAAGGGAGATTCAGCAGATATTTTTTAATATCATTAGGAATGCCGCGCAGGCGATTGAAGGTTCAGGCAAAATAATTATTAGCGCCGCGAATACCCCTAATGACAAGGTGCATATTGAAGTGCAGGACACAGGAAAAGGAATACCAGAAGATAAAATGCAGCGAATATTTGAGCCATTTTTTACCACTAAGGCTGCTAATCAAGGAACCGGCCTGGGGCTTTCGATTGTCAGGCAATTAGTTTGGAAGAATAAAGGGGAGATTTCATTTAAAAGCCAGCCGCAAGTGGGAACGGTTTTTGTTTTAGAGTTTCTTAAGGGGGTTTAGAGATGAAAAAAGTACTTTTAGTGGATGATGAACTGGAATTTATTAAAGATTTTTCAAAGGCTTTAGAGATATTTGGCTATAAAACATATATGGCCGGGGACGGTGAAGGGGCTTTTAATATTATAGAAAGTAAGAAACCGGACATCGTGCTTTGTGACTATAGGCTTTTTGATATAGACGGAGATAAGATATTGGAAAGAACTAAAAAAATCCATCCTGAAATAAAATTTGTTATGATTACTGCTTATTATGATGATGCAGTTGAAAAACGTTTGCTTAATTTAGGTGCGGACAAAGTGGTCTTTAAGCCAATAGTTTTAACGGAGATAGAAACTCTTTTATCAAAATTATAAAAAAGGATAATTATGCCAAAGCTAAAGGATTTGTTTCATGAAATTGGAAATTTTCATAATAAAATATGCGTGGGTGCGGGTATAGCTAAAATGGAATTAGCGCGTGATTTTAAAGGCAAGCCAATGCCTTCGGAAATAAAAATGGCGTTAGGCAAGTTTAAAGATTTAGAAAAAAATGCGATAGAAGCAAGTGTTGCGTTGAATAAGCTAAAAGACATTGTTTATGGTACCGTTGATCTGGAGGCCAACCGAAAGAAGGACAATAAAGGAGAGAAGATAAATGATTAATAAAAAAGTAAAGCTATTGATTGTTGATGATGAAAAGGACATTTGTAAATTTATAACGTTGTTATTTAAAAGGGAAGGATTTTTGGTTTATAGTGCTTCCTCGAGTGCGGCAGCGATGAGAATAGCCAAGAAAACGCAGCCTCAAATAGCGCTTTTGGATATCTATCTTAAGTGCGGGGAAAGCGGCATAGATATATTAAAACAAATAATGAAATTTACATCGGCATGTAAATGTATTATGGTCACCTGGGATAAAGCGGAAAGAAAAATTAAAGAAGCAAGGGCATTAGGGGCGGTTTCTTATCTTGTTAAACCTTTAACCGTAGAACAACTGCTTAAAGTAGTTAGCCGGGTGGTTAAAAGTCTGGGGAGGAAAAATTAACTATGGCTAATCCCTTGAGAGATGAGCAAGAAATATATGAGAAAATAAAAAAAGAAAATGTTGTTATCCATCCTTTGATTTGGGAGTTGATTGATCATCACATTAGTAATGACCTCTATATAATCAATATAATTATTGGTTCTACAATATTAGATGGACAACCCCTGACTGAAGAAAATGCGAAAAGCATCCTTGAGCATAGTAAATCAATAAAGAGTTTTTTAGCTAAATTAAAGAAGGAGACAGGCAGGCATGTTTGATAAAAAAGACAAACTTGTACCTGAAAGTAGAAAACAAGAACTTTTCGCTAAGGTGGGGCCTATAATCGCAAAGCAATTGGGGATAGATTTAGCAGTGATTAAATTTTCTACTAATATTATTGATGAGTTGGGAGTAGATTCTTTAAATGCGATAGAGATTATTATGAGCATAGAAGATGAACTGAATATTGAGATTCCAGATGAGGAGATAGAAGGATTAAAGACCGTTGAAGATATTGTGATTTATCTAGCGGGTAAGGTTTAAGTTTCTTTTAGTTTTTGATTGCGAAACTCACCATTTTTGCTATAATAACCTTCCGATAAGATGAAAGGATGCATTAGATGATTGAGCGTTATAGCTTAGCTAAAATGAAAAGTGTCTGGCAGGAGGAGTTTAAATTCCAGACTATGCTGGCGATTGAGATTTTGGCTTTAGAAGCTTATGCCACCAAAAAGATTGTCCCTTCCCAAGCAGTAAAGCGTATTAAACAAAAAGCCAAATTTAATATTTCTCAAATTCAAAAAATTGAAGAGAAGACACAACATGATGTTGTGGCCTTTGTTTCTAATGTTGCCCAATATATAGGTAAAGATGCCCAGTATTTGCATTTAGGGCTAACCTCATCCGATATCCTAGATACTACACTAGGGGTGCAGTTAAAAAGCGCCTCAGAGATTTTAATTGCCGATTTAGAAAGATTATTGCAAATTTTAGCTAAGCAAGCCAAGAATTATAAAGATATGGCTTGTATCGGCCGCACGCATGGCGTGCATGCTGAGCCGACTACCTTTGGTTTGAAGTTGGCGCTTTGGTTTGATGAAACTAATCGGAATTTAGCCCGGCTCAAACAAGCTAAGCAAGAAATTTGTCTGGGTAAACTCTCCGGGGCGGTGGGCACATATTCTAATATTGAGCCTTTCGTTGAGGACTACGTTTGTAAAAAACTTGGCCTTAAGCCGGTTAATATTGCTACGCAGGTGATACAGCGGGATGTATATGCACAATATATGGTTACTTTGGCGGTAATTGGCGCATCTTTAGAAAAGTTTGCTACTGAAATTAGGCATTTACAAAAGACGGAAGTTTTAGAAGTTGAGGAGCCATTTGGTAAGGGGCAGAAGGGCTCAAGTGCGATGCCGCATAAACGTAATCCGGTAATCTGTGAACGGATCTGCGGTTTGGCGCGGCTTTTGCGAGCCAATGCTCAGGTAGCTTTAGAAAATGTGGCGCTTTGGCATGAACGCGATATCAGCCATTCATCAGTTGAGCGTATAATTTTTCCGGATTCCACTTTAGCATTAGATTATATGCTTAATAAATTTATCGAAGTGGTTACCGGTATGAAAGTATATCCGGATAATATGCTGGCTAATTTGGCCAAAACTCGTGGATTGATTTTTTCACAGCGCGTGTTAATTGCTTTAATGAATAAAGGCTTAGCAAGAATCAGGGCCTATGATTTAGTGCAGAAAGCAGCGATGGATACTTGGAAGGGAACAGATAATTTTAAGCATAATCTTTTGTCTTTGCCTGAAGTAGCTAAATACTTAACTGCTAAAGAACTGGATAAGATATTTGATTTAGATTTTTATCTGCGTAATGTAAACAAAATATTTTCAAAGGTTGGATTATAATTTAGCTCTCACCTTTTAAACCTCGTTAATAGCTATGCAGTACAAAATCGAAGTAGTGGATAAGCCCGGTATTTTTGATGCTGTTGGCCAGGGTGTAAATAGGGATATTGCTGACTTGGGCATCAATAGCGTTAAAGCGGTAAAGTTTGTCCAGATCTATATTTTGGAGGGTAATTTAGCCAGCGGCCAAATTACAAGTATTTGCCAGGAACTTTTAATCGATAGAATTACCCAAGATTATAAAATCTTATCCGAAAATTCAAGTAATCCATCTAAAACCAATCAACATATTGTAGAGGTTGCTTATAATCCCGGAGTGATGGATCCGGTGGAAGCCAGTGTCTTAAAAGGCATCCAGGATTTAGGAATTTCGGCGCCAGAAGTGATTAAAACCGCCAAGAAATATATTATTCTGGGCAAGCTATCGTCGGCTCAGTTAAAAACTATCTCGGAAAAACTCCTCTATAATAAGCTTATCCAGCATATAGTAAATCCACATACTCCTTCCAGCGATACAAAGCATTTACCGGGATATAATTTTAATTTGGTTACGGTAGATTTACTTAAATCTTCGGATGCTAAGCTTTTAGAAATCAGCAAAAGGGGGCAGCTTTTTTTAAATTTAAATGAAATGCGTCAGATCCGGGATTATTTTCGCAAGCTTAAACGTGATCCCACAGATTGCGAATTAGAAACAGTCGCCCAAACCTGGTCTGAGCATTGTTATCATAAAACCTTCCGCGGGAATATCACTTATAAAGAAAGTAAGGCTACGCCTAAGCTTGGTAATCGATTAATAAAAAATTTGCTTAAAACCACAATTATGAAAGTAACTAAGGAGTTAGATAAAAAGTGGTGTGTCTCTGTGTTTAAGGATAATGCCGGGGTAATTGAATTTGATCAAAAAAATAATATCTGTTTTAAAGTTGAGACGCATAATCATCCTTCGGCTTTAGAGCCGTTTGGGGGAGCTAATACCGGAATCGGCGGAGTAATTCGTGATGCAATGGGTACTGGCCTGGGTGCCAAGCCAATTTTAAACAGTGATATTTTTTGTTTTGCGCCGCCGGATTTGTCTTTTAATAAAGTTCCTTCTGGCGCGTTGCATCCTAAACGTTTGATGAAGGGGGTGGTTGGCGGGGTGCGTGACTACGGAAATAAAATGGGAATTCCTACGGTCAATGGGGCCATATTATTTCATGAAAATTTTGCGGGAAACCCATTGGTTTATTGCGGCACGGTGGGGATAATGCCTAAAGATAAATCTTTTAAACAAACCAACCCCGGTGATTTAGCGGTGGTCGTGGGAGGAGCAACTGGCCGCGACGGCATACACGGGGCAACTTTTTCTAGCGGTGAACTGACCCATGAATCCGAAACTGTTTCTAGCGGAGCAGTGCAGATTGGTAATCCGATCCAGGAGAAAAAAGTTTTAGATACAATTTTGCAAGCGCGCGATCTTAATTTATTTAGCGCAGTTACGGATTGCGGAGCTGGAGGATTGTCTAGCGCGATTGGAGAGATGGGCGCGGAATTAGGGGCAAGAGTTGATCTGGATAAAGTGCCTTTAAAATATTCCGGGTTGAATTATATGGAAATTTGGATTTCAGAGTCGCAAGAAAGAATGGTTCTTTCGGTGCCTCCAAAAGATATTGATCAGTTAATTAGTGTTTTTGCTAATGAAAATGTTCAGGCGACAGTAATCGGGGAGTTTACCAACACCAAGAGACTAGAGCTTTATTATCAGGGCGAGTTAGTTTGTGATTTAGAGATGAAATTTTTACATGATGGCATACCACAGATTGCTAAAAAAGCAGAATATATCCAGACCAGGCACCGGGAGCCAAAAATTCCGCAGAAAAAAAATTATACTGAAGATTTGCAAAAGCTATTAAGTCATTTTGATATTTGTTCTAAAGAGTGGGTAATCCGGCAGTATGATCATGAGGTGCAGGGTGGCTCGATCATTAAACCTTTGATGGGGATTAATAACGACGGGCCGTCGGATGCTAGTGTAACTAAACCTTTATTCGATTCTAATAAAGGGATTATTATTTCTAATGGTATAAATTTTCGTTTTGGTTTTATTGATCCTTATTGGATGGCGGCAAGTTGTATTGATGAAGCCCTGCGTCAGATTATTAGCGTGGGTGGTTCTTTAAAAGAAGTGGCGATTCTGGATAATTTTTGTTGGGGCAACCCGGATAAACCGGACCGCTTAGGCGGCCTGGTGCGCGCGGCTTTTGGTTGTTATGATATTGCTAAAGCTTACGGGGTGCCTTTTATCTCAGGAAAAGATAGTTTTTATAATGATTTCAGCGTGCTGGGGATATCTACTCCGATTCCC
>CAYHRM010000024.1:6296-13053 GCA_964359035.1 uncultured Planctomycetales bacterium | reverse complement strand
CCGTGTATTTATTCGCCGTCAGATTCGTACTACTAATATCATTGAACGGTCATTCCGCGAAGTCAGGCGCCGAACCAGGCCCATAGGATGCTTTACTAATTACGATAGTGTTAGCAGAATAATTTATGCAATCTTTAACCGTTTAAACTCCAAATGGCAAGAGAAACCTTTAAAAGAATTTACACAATTTATTTGAAATAAAAAGCTGGATCATTAAACCCAGCCCTTTATTATTTTAATCCACGCTCGCCTCATATACTGAGCTTACCGATACCTGTATTAATCCTTGATCCAAATCTGCAATCTTCCTAAAAGCAGCCTTGCTTAAATCAATGATTCTTTTCCTGCGATACATACCTGCCGAAGGGCCAAAATCATTGTGCCGAACAAACACGCATTTATCATTGGCCAAATTACAAACGCGATAATATTTTCCATAATCGGCCTTACGCATAGCGCAAGTTACGCCCCATTTTTTAAATAACTCCGGAGAGCTAAAGCTGGGATCATACCAGGAAGCCACGCCAGCTTTTGGATACGGCCCCTTAACCGGTTGATCATCAGCGCATCCCGCCAGCATCACTAAACATGTTGCGGCAAGAACACACCCCCTTAATCTTTTCAATCTCCTTCCCTCATACCAATACTTGCCGCCATCAGGTATCCCCTGGCTCTCTCCATTAATCTATAACGGCCAACAATCTCCCAAAATGCCCGGCCATGATTCGGCTGAATTAAATGCGCCATTTCATGGAGAAGAACATACCTTAACACCCATTTTGGCATCAAGCCTACTTTATGCGAAATACGAATTTCAGCGGTCCGATAATTACAACAACCAAACCGGCTATTTTGATTAGTAGAATATTCTAATAATTTTATTTTTAATTTATTTTCAAAATATTGTTTATTTAACGCACTGGCTAAATCCATAAGATTCTTATCTTTATCTAATTCCGCCTTAATCATTCGGCGAGTAAATTTCGATTTAAAATCTTCAATGATCTTATCCAGGCGCTCTTGAGAAAGTGTCAAAGGGGCGTTAATCAAAAGCAAATTATTAACCAACCGCGCACCTACACAACGCTTACGCCTCAAACTGCGGATTATTTTTACTTCCATTTTTTATCTATCCAGGTATGAGTAATTTTAAAAAGACAATTACGCTTAGCTTACCGCGCAGTGGCCATCTTGGCTTGCTTTAAAACATCATATAAAAAATCAATAACCACCAGCTGAACTTGCGGTGTATCCCTATTTATTTTATCTATACCGTAATCTAAGGCCTTCACCGTAAGAGCGTTATCTTTTATCCTGATAATTACTCGATTCTTTTTCTCCAGCTCTTTAACCGCCTCCAGAGTAAACATAAGCTTTAGATAATTATTTAACTTATTCCAATTTTTATTTGTAATTTGATAACCATCCCAGCTGGCTTGATTTTTAGGGAAGAAACAGATATCCGGAGCTTTGCTATATTGAAAATTATCCACTATTTTTTTAGGAGCAGGAATTGATGCACAACCTGACAATACAAATAAGGTGATTACTACCAAAAACACTGATTTTATGCGCATCTTTTACTCTCCTTTTCTGCCTCCATAAATTTTTTAACCGCCTGGCCAATTGCTTTAAAATCTTTATTTAACAACCAATCTTTTCTAAAAACGCTGGCGCCAAAGGTTACTGCGCTTGCTCCAGAAGAAAAATAATCATGCATATTCTCAGGGGTAACCCCAGAACAAGCCAATAACTCAATCTTATTCAACGGGCCCTTAATTTCCCGAAAATATTCCGGGCCAAAGAACTTTGCCGGAAAAACTTTAACCATCGTTGCCCCGGCTTCCCAAGCGGTAAAAATTTCCTGTGGAGTAAACGCGCCCGGAAATGCGGGAATCTTTCTTTTAACGCAATATGTAACAACCTCTTTAATTAAAACCGGCATTACAATAAAAGTCGCCCCACTTTTAATGGCTAACTTTAAATCTTCCATCGAAAGCACTGTTCCGGCGCCTAAAGTAAGCCGGCCAGCAGCAACCCGTTTAGCTTTACGGATTAATTCCCCAGCACCCGCAGTATTCATGGTAATCTCTAAGGTTTCAAGGCCTGCCTCAATTACCGTTTCAATCAACGGTTCAATAATCCCCTCCCCTGCTCCCCGCAAAATTCCAAAAATAGGTTTTTTCTTAAAAACCGCTACATCCATATTAATCCTCTACCTCTCCGACTAAACTTTCATAATACTCACGGTAATTTTCTTTTTTATCACTCTCCCGCAAAGCAATCGCTGTGCGCGGATGCTCATCTAAGATTCCGGTAATTGCATAAGGAATAAAATATCCCCATTCTATTTTTTTCTGCAAAGGAATAAACTCTTTAGAGATAACATCCAGAATCGGCCGGATGTCATATTTCGGATTTTTCAAGAAACCTAAGATCAACTCCGTGGGGCAATTCCCCGCCGCCCTGCCTAATCCAAAAATAGTCGTATCCACATAATTTGCGTCATGGATAATTGCCTCAATAGTATTAGCAAACGCCAGTTGCTGATTATTGTGTGCGTGCATCCCGACTTCCTTGCTTTTTAAAATACCCTTGGCTTTTTTGATCAAAAATTCCGTTGTTTCTTGATACAACGAACCGAAACTATCCACGATATTAATTATCTTGGCTTTACATTCTTTTTCCAGCTGCTGCAGGCACTCAGTGAGCTCATTATCCAAAGCCCGGGAAATAGCCATAATATTTACCGCGGTTTCATAGCCTTTATCCGCAAAATGATTTGTTAAATAGATCGCCTTGTCCACATCCTTAACATAGGTGGCTACCCTAATCATATCCACCGGGCTATCCTGCTTAGGCAATATATCCTCCACATCCACTCTATCCACATCGACCATCACCGAAATCTTCGTCGCGGATTCAATTCCCTGAATCACTTCTCTAATATCCTTATCATTACAAAATTTCCATTTTCCATATTCTTTAGTACTAAAAAGCCGCTGGGAATTTTTATAACCAATCTCCATATAATCTATACCTGCTTCTGAAAGTGCCTTATAAACTTCCCGCACAAAACGCAAATCGAAATTATGGTTATTCATCAAGCCACCGTCTCTGACTGTACAATCTAGAACCTTAATTTTTTCTCTAAACATTGAACCCCTCCGATTTCTTCCGCCCTTAGCAAATAAAAACAATAAAGAACTACACTTATCGCCTAGTCCTTTATTGTATTAAAAAATAAATTTTTCTTAACAAATTACTTTCTTAATTCAGATTTTATTTGTTTTTCTGCTTTCAACCAATCAGACAGGGCGTCTCCAGAAGTATTCCCCCGTTTTTCAAAAAGCTCCTGAGCACGTTTACGAATCTTGTCTGAAACACTTTCACCAAACATTGGGCCCGATCCGCACTTACTATCCTTTGTCTTAATCGCCATAATCTTACCCTCCGTTTAATAATTAGGGGACGCTTCTATTTAATTAAATAGAAGCGTCCCCTAATTTCCTAACTTATTATTTAACGGCCTTCGTTTTTACGTTTGGAATAACACTCTTTACAATATATCGGACGATCTTCTCTGGGCTTAAAAGGCACTTCACATTCTTTTTTGCATTCACCACAAACTGCCTTATGCATCTCCCGAGGACCCCCGCCAAACCCACCACCTTGCTGATATGCCATACTTCCTCCTTTTTACTACTTAAATAATGCCTATTCCTGTGAATAATTATAAGACTTTGTCGAAAAAAATCAAGTATTAATTTTTTTTAAAAGCCAGGCCATGTTCTTGCCCAAAATACTCATTGTGCTTAAACCCTCTTGATCATTAGCCACTTCTCCGGCTTCACGGCCAATTCCCACATTCCAATATGACGCTCCCACAATAATCATCTCGCCGATAGTAAAAAAATGATTGATAGAATCAAAGGCGTGAATCGCCCCACCCCGCCTGACCGCCACCACCGCCGCAGCTACTTTACGCTTAAACAGATTACCATTGGCTCGGCTAACCATGCCCGCTCTTTCAATTAAAGCTTTAGCGCCAGCGGTACAATCAGCAAAATATGTCGGAGAACCAATAATTATTCCATCTGCTTGAACCATCTTGGCCACATATTCATTAACCAAATCATTGGTTATAGCGCATTTATTATTCTTCGTAACCGAACATTGGCCACAAGCAATACATCCAGTAATTCTTTGCCCGGCCATCTGGACAAGCTCAGTCTTAATTTCACAACTCTCTAGCTCCTTAAAAACATGCTTGATCAAAATCGCCGTATTCCCATCCTTACGAACACTAGCGTTAAAGGCAATCACCTTCATCCCTAATCCTCCTGTTTAATGCGCAATTTTATAGAGCTGATGACGCTGCTCTTTGATCTGCTCATTGGCTAAATATTCATCAAAGGTAGTACTAATACGATCAATGTATCCTAAAGGAGTAATTTCAATAATACGATTAGCTACCGTCTGAACTAGTTGATGGTCATGAGAAGAAAGAAGAATCGTCCCGGAAAATTTATCCAAACCCCGATTTAAAGCAGTGATCGACTCTAAGTCCAAGTGATTAGTCGGCTCATCTAGGATAAGTACATTAGGCTGAGTAACCATCATCCGGGCAAACATGCAACGCGCCTTCTCTCCACCGGATAAAACATTTACCGGCTTTAACGACTCTTCACCTGAAAAAAGCATCCGCCCTAAAAAAGCATGGATAAACTCATTTTCAGTGTTAGCAGAAAATTGCCTGAGCCAATCCGCAACGCTAATCTGAGAATTAAAAAATGCTGAGTTGTCCCGAGGATAATACGCCCGGCGGGTTGAAACACCCCATTTAAAGGCTCCACTATCTAGCTGATATTCGTTCATCAAAACTCCAAAAAGCATAGTTTTAGCCAGATCATTAGGCCCCACAAAAGCCACTTTATCTCCTTTATGAATAGTAATATTAAGCCGTTCAAACATTACTTCGCCATCTATTTTTTTAAATAAATTATTTATACTTAAAAGATCATTGCCGGCTTCGCGCTCTGGTTCAAAATTTATATAAGGATATTTACGTGAAGAGGGCCCAATATCATCTAAACTAAGTTTCTCCAGAATTTTTTTACGGCTAGTAGCTTGGCGGGCTTTGGAAGCATTATTGGCAAAACGCATGATAAAATCTTTTAGATCTTTACGCTGCTCTTCAATTTTCTTATTCGATTCACTGCGCTGTCGAGCAGCCAGCTGGCTAGCTTCTGACCAAAAAGTATAATTGCCCGGATAAAGACGAATCTTGCAATAATCAATATCCGCAACATGAGTGCAAACTTTGTCCAGAAAATGCCGGTCATGCGAAACCACAATCGCCGTATTCTGAAATTCACAAAGAAACTCCTCTAGCCACATGCAAGATTCCACATCTAAATGATTAGTCGGCTCATCCAAAAGCAAGATATCTGGATTACCAAATAATGCCTGAGCTAATAATACGCGTACTTTTTCCCCTGCTTCCAACTGGGTCATTTGCACGCTATGCAGCGACTCCTCAATTCCCAAATCACTAAGCAGCTTAGCCGCATCACTCTCGGCATTCCAACCTCCTAGCTCGCTAAACTCCTCTTCAAGCTTAGAAGCATGCATTCCATCTTCATCGGTAAAAGGAGTTTTAGTATAAATCGCCTCCTTTTCCATCATGATTTCATAAAGTCGCTTATGCCCCATAACTACGGTAGTTAAAACCGCATATTGATCAAAAGCAAACTGATCCTGTTTTAAAACCGAAAGGCGCTTGCCTACATGAATCGTTACATCCCCGGTAGAAGATTCAATCTCCCCGGAAAGAATCTTTAAAAAGGTAGATTTACCTGAACCATTAGAACCGATTAGGCCATAGCAATTGCCAGGCGAAAAAACAATATTTACTTTAGTAAAAAGTTTTCGCTGCCCGAATTCTAATGATACATTATTTACAGAAACCATAATTTAGCTCTTAATTTAATTAGGGGACGCTTCTATTTAATGCTCGAACTGTTATCTAATTAAATAGAAACGTCCCCATTTATTTTTTCGCTTGGTTTTAGAAATTATAGATTAACTTCCAATAATCCGTATATTCAGCTTCAGATATTTTACCGTCCTGATTTGTATCCATCTGTTTAAAATATTCTTTAAATTGCGAACTAGACTCTTCTTGAGTAATCTTGTCATCATTATTCTGATCAGCCGGGCTATGCATACCAGTTTGATCAGCTTTAAGTTCATCTAAATCAATATCCTTACTCTTATCCTTGTCCAGCCCTTCAAATGCTTGACTCTAATAGGCCTGCATCTCAGTCGGAGTAACAAAACTATCCTGATTAATATCCATTTTTTGAAACTCTGGATTAATTGCCTGCATATCAAGAGGCTGAGCAAAAAGATTCCTGCCACTAAATAAAATCATCAACAAAACCATAATCCTAAACAAATTACACATTATTTCTCCTCCTGATATTAACAAATAAAAAGACGGCTCACTTAGCGATAATTACCAAACCCCAATGGAATAGGAAAATCTAATCCCCGTAAATGCGCAATCACTACCTGTAGCTCATCTTTTTTAGCTGAGCTAACCTTAATCTTCTCACCTTCAATTTGAGTTTGTACTTTAGCTCCTAAACCTTTAATAATATTGATTAACTCTTTTGCGCGCTCACGATCAATTCCCATGCAAATTTCAATCCCCTGCCGTAAATACCCCTCAAAAGCTTTTTGTGGTTCATCA
>CAYHRM010000024.1:0-6286 GCA_964359035.1 uncultured Planctomycetales bacterium | reverse complement strand
AATTTAAAGGACTTAATAGAAACTCCTCTTTTTGCCAACCGTAAAGTTAAAATATCCGTCAGCGCGCGCAACTTAAAATCATCATCGGCCACTAAAGTGATTTTCTTTTCTTTACGATCAAAGGCAATCGAGGCCTTGCTATTTTTAAAATCATAGCGCTGGCTTAATTCTTTAATCGCCTGATTTACAGCATTATCTACTTCTTGCAAATCAACTTCCGAGATAATTTCAAATGAAAAATTTGCCATCTAGCTTCTCCTTAAAACAAAACTTATACAGTAGGGGAAGGTTAAAACCTCCCCCTACTTACTATTAAAAATCAGCTTTTAATTACTATCTTCGATTACCACCCTTAGGACCACCAACACCGCGCGGATTTCCTTGAGGCTTTCCTGGCCTAGTGTTAGATTTACCTCCAGCTACACCTTGAACTGGACCCCGGCCTTGATCGCCAGGCCCCTGTTTTATTCTCGGCCGACGATCCGGGCTTGCACCTGGCCCGCCTTGTGGACCGGGTTTATTTTCCCAATTCGTTCCCGCCCCACCTTTTGCTCCAGGTGGATTGTTATCCCAATCTAATCTCGGCCTTCTATCTGAACTAGTACCTGGCCCGCCCATCGGTCCAGGCGGATTTTCCCAATTCGTTCCCGCCCCACCTTTTGCTCCAGGTAGATTGTTATCATTATCTCTTCTTGAGGGTAAACCACCAGCTTGCCGGGCTTCTTGAACCTCATTTCTTAATCCCTGCCTAGCTGTCTGCATTGCTTGCCTATCCTGCTGCATCTCTTGCATATTTTCTTGATGCATTGTTCTTAATGTTTCTTTAAGCTGCGCAGCGGTCTGTGTATCATTAGCTTGCAATGCATCTGCAATCTGTTGCTTTAATCGTTTCTCTTCCGCTCTGGCTGCTTCCATATTAGCTTTTATATCTTTTTTTTGCTCTTGCAATTGCTGACGATCTTCGGAAATCTGCTCTTTCCATCCGACTTCAGAAGCCGCTTGTTGTTCTGTATTAGCGGCAACTTCTGTTTGTGCAACCACTGCCTCTTCTGCAACTACAACACCAACTTTAAATAAGGAGAAACATAGAAACAAGCTGCTTAAAGCTACAACTGCTTTTCTCATCCATCCCCCTTTCATAATCGCCCTCTGATTAATTAATAATTTTCTGCCAAAACTTCAAAATAAGCCTGAGGATGTTTACAGGCAGGACATTCTTTCGGCGCCTCGATTCCTTCACCGACATAACCACAGTTAAGACAATGCCATTTTACAGTTGCCTTCTTCTTAAATACTTCGTTACTGACAACATTATTAATTAACTTCCGATAACGTGTTTCATGAAACCTCTCCACTTTAGCTACCTGCTCAAAAGAACGCGCTACCTCCGAAAATCCTTCCTCGTTAGCCGTCTTAGCAAAATCCGCATAAAGCGTGGTCCACTCCATATTCTCTCCCGCCGCCGCTTCTAATAAATTAGCTTTTGTGTCACTAATTATTCCCGCTGGATAAGTAACCGTAATCTCAACATCCCCACCTTCTAAATGTTTAAAAAATAACTTAGCATGCTCCTTTTCGTTCTCCGCGGTTTCCGTAAAAATATTAGCAATTTGCTCAAAGCCTGCTTTCTTGGCCACCGAAGCAAAATAAGTATAGCGATTACGCGCCTGCGACTCACCGGCAAAGGCCTTTAATAAATTCTGCTCTGTTTTTGAACCTTTAATGGATTTACTCATGATTCAAAATCCTCCTTATCCTTCTATTTTTTCCATCGGCTTTCCACAACAAACCAATTCCCCGCCACCCACCTTGGTCACAATTACCTCATTACCACAAACATTACATTTATATTCCTCATTAACATTTTTAACCGCCACTTTAACCTCCCGCTACCTGCCGATAAACAGGCTATTTTGTTTTACCCTGGTTAGCTACGGCTTCCATCGCCTTTTTTACTGCTTCCGGATCACCTAAATAATAACTTTTTATTGGCTTAAGATTATCTTCTAATTCATAAACTAAGGGCATGCCCGTGGGAATATTTAAATTTACAATCTCTTCATCGCAAATATCATCCAAATACTTAACTAAAGCCCGCAATGAATTTCCATGCGCAACAATAATCACACGTTTACCGCTTTTAATCGCCGGAGCAATTACCTCATGCCAATAAGGCATAAACCTGGCTACCGTATCTTTCAAACATTCCGTTAATGGCAAATCCTGCGCAGCCAAATCCTTGTAACGTAAGTCATGGCCGGGATAGCGCGGATCATTTTTATCTAACGCCAAAGGAGCAATATCATAACTTCTCCTCCAGATAAGCACCTTATTTTCCCCATATTTTGCCGCCGTCTCAGATTTATTTAATCCCTGCAAAGCGCCATAATGCCTCTCATTAAGCCTCCAGGAGTTATAAACCGGTATCCACATCAACCCCATCCCATCTAAAGTTAACCAAAGCGTACGAATCGCTCTTTTTAAAACTGAGGTGTAAGCCAAATCAAAAACAAAACCTTCTTTCTTGAGCACCTCAGCGGCTTTTTTAGCCTCCTCGATCCCCTTTTCAGAAAGATCAACATCTGTCCAGCCAGTGAAGCGATTTTCTTTATTCCAAATACTTTCTCCATGCCTTAATAAAACTAACTTTTTCATTAAAACCCCTCCCACAACAACAAAAAACTTTTTATTTTAAATTATTTCGATTTATTTAAATCGATCATCTGAGTTTTGCCGTGAATAGTTATTAATTCAGCCTTGGTCAAATTCGACATCTTATCCGTAACTTCACGGATCTTTTGAAAATTACCGCGCATAGTCTGAATGCGATTACGAACTTTTTCCCCCACATCTAAATGCCTAATTTCTAAGTCCAGTAGTTCAAGGTTTCCGCTAATCGACATTAAGGGATTATTTACTTGGTCCCCGAGAACAAGCACCGTCTCCGTAATTGCTGCCAAGCGATTTTTTTCAATTAACTCCTGCTGCATAGACAAAATCTTCTGATTATCATCAATTAGTTTAAAGATCACCGACATCAGCATCCTTCTGCCCACGATAATCCCCATAATAAAAACGCCAATAGTCGCCATCACAATATAACCAACCTCACCAATCAAAGCATTAAGATTAGAGATCTTACCCACGGTAACATAAATAAATACCAATAAAGGAATAACGCCAATCAAGCTTACTGCGCGATTAAAATCAGTTCTAATATTTTTAGCTAGATCATTGACATCCATGAGTATTCCTCCTGATGATTAGAAAAGTTATTAGATAGCTTATTATTCCTAAAAATAAACCGATGATCAGATATCCTACCATCACAGGCAACAGTACCTCCAGAAAAGAAAGTTTAAAAAATTTAATCCAACTAAAATCATGGATTAAACCTTGCGCTTTTTGGTGTACTGCCTGCCAATGCAACTGTAGTATAACAGAACCTACTTTTATTGCCAAGATAAAAGTTACCAGACTTAACCAAGTATTAGTAAGCATGCTGCCTAGTAAAGCCGCTGCCCGGTTAGCCCGAAAAATAAATGCTAAAAATAATGCCGCCGCTGGCCCCATTCCAGGTAATAGCCCAGAAAATACCCCCAGCCCCACACCTAAGGCGATTTTTTGCGCCGAATCATTAAGATAAAAAAGTTTAGCAAAAACAAAATTAATAATTTTTTTTAGAAAAGATTTTTTAGGCATATTTAACGAGGAAAGATATTTACTCCAGCAAAACGCTCCTGGCCATATGACTCCTGTATCCAGCCATTAAGTAGGTCGTATTTCTCCAAAATCTTTTTCGCCTCCTCATACTCCTGAGCTTTTAAGCGACGGCTAATTTCAGGAAAAAGCGAAGCTTGATGATAAGGAAGATACTGGCTCATTAAACTAATATAAGTATCTTTAGAAATTTCTTGAGCAATAAACTGCATTACTTTATCGGTGCCTGAACAGTGATTCGGAAGCACCAAGTGCCTTATAATTAACCCTCTTTTTATTAAACCATTATCAAAAAATTCTGCGCCGCCTACTTGATGATACATCTGCTTAATCGCTGCCTGATTGCATTGCGGATAATCAATCGCTTTAGATAATTTTTGCGAAATCGCGCTATCAGCATAACGCATATCCGCAAGATAAATATCCACAATCCCATCAAGTAATTTAATCGTTTTGGCTAATTCATAACCACTAGTATTATAAACCAAAGGTATCTTCAGCCCTCCCGAAACAGCAATCTCTAAACTTTTAAGTATTTGCGGTAAAACATGCGTAGGAGTAACCAAGTTAATATTATGGCACCCCTGATTTTGTAATTTTAGCATAACTTGCGCTAACTCATCAAAGGTATATTCCCTCCCCTTTCCTAACTGGCTAAACTCATAATTTTGACAATAAACACAACCCAAGTTACAATGACTAAAAAATATAGTGCCGGACCCCTTTTCACCTGAAATCGGCGGCTCCTCACCATGATGCGCCATAAAACTATAAACTTTAGCTAATTTTCCAGTTTTACAAAAACCCATCTTATGCTCTAAGCGATTAACCAAACATAACCTTGGACAGATAGCGCATGAATGCAAAGAATCAAAAAGCGCACTGGCTACTTTTTTTAATTTTCCGCTTTTAGCGGCTTTAAGATAGGCAGGATAATCTGTCATAATATAAATAACAAGTTGAGCTTATGGCGTATAAAGCGCCCTAATCTGATTAAAAATATCAATATATTCTTTGCTACGGTAATCCGGATAGCTCCAATCATTAGGCGTAAATGAATTACCTTTATAAGATAAAGTTAGGTCGGCAAAAATTCCTTTACGTAAATAAATTCTATGCGCGTAATCTTTAGTAGAAGCTAGTACAAGCTTAGCTTTATCTAAATAACCCGGATCAATATTAATTTTACGGTTTGATGCATTTAGAAATTTAGATTCTAATCGATTGGCATAAAGCTTAATTTGATAAAGTTCACCCATAGAAATTAACTTACTAAAACTAATAAACTTTTTCTTTAAACCCTCACCCATCTCTTGCAGATAATAATTTGTGCAATTAAAATCAAGCACGCTAGATTCAAAATCAATTCTACCAAATTTTAGCTTTAATTTATTTCTAACTTGCATAAAAATGGCCTCATCATGATAGATGAAGCCAAAAATAAGCTTTACCGAATTATATTTTCTTACTTTTCCCAATTTAATTAGAAAACATCAGGAACCTCTAGGGCAAGAATTGACTTATATACTGAGCGATTTTTTTGCGCTGCTCATCGCGCATTTGATTAAAAAATATAGCGAGGTTAAATCCCCCCTTAACCTCATCTTCCGTTCTCACCACTACCCCTTTACATTCAACAATCGTACTTTTACCGGCCTGAGACCTATTCGGCAGGCTTAATTTTATGGAAATCTTGGTAAAAGGCGGCATATATTTATCCAAGTGGCAATAAGCCCCCACACTACTAATATTATGGGAGCAGGTAGAAAAATCATAACCATTAACCACCAAATTAAGCGGCAACTTATGCGCCAGACGTGGATGTACCCTGCGCTCTTTAGTTTCCTTCATCATTTTTTCTCTTCTGTCTTAGATTTATCAATAAATGCTCGCCAGCATTTTTTGCTACAATAAAATTTGCCATCACGATAATAAAGTTTTAGTTTTTTAATCAGCTTATTACAGGCCAAACAATTAGTCTGTTTTTCAGCTTTGGGTTTAGCTGCTGCATCTTCCTTTACCACTTCTGCTGCCATGACATTTTTCCTTTCCTTAGGTCAGAACCAACTATATCTTCATATCGATAAAATCTTTGAGATAGTCCTGTTCGACACGATTAAACTCCACAAACTCAATACCGGTTTGATTACGATTAGAATGCGCCAATGACTGCGACCAAGCGACCTTTCCAATCGGCCTTAAGACCCGGTTTAAAACGTTAATTTCCAACATTACCAACGTTGAGGTAGGAATAAACTGTTCATTAGTCAGCCGGAGGCCGCCATAGCTTATATCCCTACTGATACCACTATCAAAATCCGGCTTACCTCTAAACTGATAACGAATCATGGATTGAAATTTTAACCGGGGAAAACAACGATTTTCTTTTTGCTTTTCCAAAGGCACCATTGAAAAAATATAACACATATTTTTAAATATGTCAACACTTTACAAAATTTACTATTTTGCTATAATTATTAGGTAGTTTAAACATTGGCGAAGTAGAATCCAGAGATAATCCAAGCAACAAAATGAGGTGAGCAATGTACTGCCGATACTACGGACT
>CAYHRM010000023.1:0-13697 GCA_964359035.1 uncultured Planctomycetales bacterium | reverse complement strand
ATTTGAACCCGTGTCGAGAGCTTGAAAAGCTCTTGTCCTAGACCAGGCTAGACGACGGGGTCTTGAGTTTTATGCTTCCTCTTCTGCAATTACCGGAGCAACACAAGAAACTCTGTCTTTATCTTGCAATTTAATTAAACGCACCCCTTGCGATGAACGCCCGGTCTCACGAATATCTTTTATCGCACAACGCAAGAATATTCCGTTCTGAGTAATAACCATCAATTCATCATTATCGGTTACCGTTTTTAAATTTACCGCTTCTCCGTTTTTATCCGTAACCTTAATGTTAATTACGCCTTTTCCGCCCCGGCTAGTTAAACGATATTCACTAATAGTTGTGCGTTTGGCAAAACCTAAGCTCGTTACTGTTAGAATAGTAGAATCTTTTTGCGGAACAACCATGTCAATAACTTCATCTTTTTTGGCCAAAGATATTGCGCGTACCCCGTGCGCGCCCCTGCCCATTTCACGTACATTTTCTTCAGAAAATCTAATTGCTTTGCCCTGCCTGGTTCCAATTAACAGCTCTTGTTTACCATCAGTCATCTCCACACCAATTAAAGCATCATCTTTATCTAGAGTAATTCCGATAATCCCCCCTTTGCGCGGATTACCATAAGCTTCTAATTTAGTTTTTTTGATTTGGCCAAATTTAGTCACCATCACCAAATATTTATCCGAAGAAAACTCTTTAACCGGAATAGTTGAGCTTACTTTAGCCGATTGCTCCATCTGCACCAAATTAACAATCGCTTTACCTTTAGAAATACGGCTAGCCTGTGGAATTTCGTAAACCTTCAGCCAATGCACCTGGCCTTTATCTGTAAAAATCAACAAATAATCCTTCGTCGAAGCGACAAAAAGATGCTCGCTAAAATCTTCTTCTTTTAATTCCGCTCCAGTTGAACCTGAACCTCCGCGCTTTTGCTTACGATATGAACTAACCGGTAAACGCTTAATATAGCCACCGTGGCTGATCGTCACCACCACATCCTCATCGGCAATTAAATCTTCAACCTCCAGCTCCTCTGCTTCTCCCACAATATCCGTACGGCGCAAATCACCATATTTTTTCATTAAATCCAACAACTCTTCTTTAATAATTGCTTCAATTCTTTTAAGTGAAGCTAAAATTGCCTGACATAATTCAATCTTCTTAAGCAGCTCAGCATATTCTGCCTCAAGTTTATCGCGCTCCAAAGCTGTAAGCCGCTGTAGCTGCATCTCTAAGATCGCCTGAGACTGCAATTCAGAAAGCTCAAACTCTTTCATTAAATTTAGCTTCGCTGCTTCTACGCTTTTAGAACTTTTAATGACCTGAATGATTCGATCAATAAATTTAAGCGCAATTTTTAAACCTTCCAAAATATGTGCGCGTTTTAAAGCTTTATCTAATTCAAATTGTGTACGCCTACGAATAACAACTCGGCGGTGCTCAATATAACAATCTAATACCTGACGTAAATTTAAAACTTTGGGCCGATTATCCACCAAAGCCAGCATAATAATTCCAAAGGTGTTTTCTAATTGCGTATGTTTAAAAAGTTGATTTAAAACAATCTGAGATTCAACATCGCGTTTAAGTTCAACCACAATACGCATGCCGTCTTTATCGGATTCATCACGAATATCGGATATACCTTCAATTTTTTTATCATCCACTAAACCTGCGATAGATTCAATCAACCCAGACTTTTGCACCTGGTATGGAATCTCATTAAAAATAATCAAATCCTTACCATTCTTTTGATGTTCAACTGTTGCTTTCGCCCGCACCAAGAGCTTGCCCCGGCCAGTCATATAGGCGTCTTTAATTCCCGACTTGCCACAAATTAAACCACCCGTCGGGAAATCCGGCCCCTTGATATACCGCATCAGGTCCTTAATTTCTGCTTCAGGATGATCTAATAGATAAATGATTGCCTCACAAACTTCATTTAAGTTATGCGGCGGAATATTTGTCGCCATCCCCACAGCAATTCCACTAGAACCATTAACTAAAAGATTGGGTAACGTCGCCGGTAAAAGCAATGGTTCTTTTAAAGAAGAATCAAAATTTGGCCCAAAGTTTACGGTTTCTTTTTCAATGTCCCCTAACATTTCATCGCTCACCGCGGCTAAACGAGCTTCCGTATAACGCATCGCGGCGGCGGCATCTCCATCAACTGAACCAAAGTTTCCCTGGCCATCCACCAAAGGATAACGTAAAGAAAAATCCTGCGCCATTCTTACTAAAGTATCATAAATTGCCACATCTCCATGCGGATGGTACTTACCCATGGTTTCACCGACGATACGCGCACATTTTTTATAAGGCTTGGAATGTTCTAGATTAAGCTCCCGCATCGCATAAAGAATACGCCGATGTACTGGCTTAAGGCCATCACGCACATCCGGCAGGGCGCGTCCAACAATTACGCTCATCGCATAATTTAAATAGGAGTCCTTAACTTCGTCCTCAATATAAACCTGAATTATTTTTTCGTTACGTGTATACATAATTTAGCCTTAATCTCTAAATATCCAAATTTTTTACTTGATGCGCATGGTCTTCAATAAATTGACGGCGCGGTTCAACCTGATCACCCATTAAAACAGTAAACATTTTGTCTGCTTCTACAGCATCCTCTAAAGTTACCTGTAAAATCGTTCTTTTCTCTGGATCCATTGTCGTATCCCAAAGTTGCCGAGGATTCATTTCACCTAAACCTTTATACCTTTGAATATGCATTCCCTTAGCCGCCACTTCTCTAATATACGCTAAAATTTCTTTTAAACTAAAGAGCTCTTTGACATCATCACTATTAGCAATCCGGTAAACCGCTTTAATTTTTTTCTCCCCTTCTTTAACAACACTCGATTTAGGTACAATTAGGCTACTAAAATATGTTTCAAAATCAATGCCAATTTTTTCAATTTTCAAAATTAACTCTTCAATCTCCTGAGCTTCAAACAACTGCAAAACATCCCTTTCTGCTTCTTTGCCTTCTTTTTCTGTTAGCACAGCTAATTCTTTATCGGAATAAACAAATTGGGGTAAACCATCCACTTTTACCCTATAAATAGGCATTTTTTTGGTCTTTGGATGCCTAAAACTGAGGTATTCAGCAAAATTTACTCCCTTTTTATCTAAATACCTTCCCAACTTATCTAATTCCACTAAGAGCTTCAGTAGATCCTTAAACTGATTATCCGTAAAAGAAACCTTATCTTTTATACGAATTAATTTATGGCCTTCTCGGCCTAAATCTAAGAGCATATCATTCATTTGCTGCTCAGTTTGAATATACTCTTCACGTTGTCCTCTTTTAATTTTATAAAGCGGCGGTTGAGTAATATAGACATGCCCTGCTTCCACCAGTTTAGGCAACTGTCGATACAATAGTGTCAAAAGTAAAGTACGAATATGTGAACCATCAATATCTGCGTCGGCCATAAGCATTAATTTATGGTATCTAAGTTTAGCTAAATCAAACTCCTCACCGATCCCGGTACCTAAGGCCGTAATAATTGTACGAATTTCTTCATTAGATAAAATTTTATCTAAACGGGATTTTTCCACATTTAAAATTTTTCCTTTGATCGGTAAAATCGCTTGAAATCTACGATCGCGCCCTTGTTTGGCACTATTATGTACAAAAATTCCGCTTGCCAATGCAAAATTATGCGTGCCCGGAACCTCAATATCATATACATCTACTTTTTCATCAAGCTTTTCAATACGCTTTATTTTATGATTATAGTTTTTCACCGCTTCTAGCAGATCACTTTCATTATTAGCAAAAAACCTGCTTAAAAGAGTGTTAAATTTGATCACATTATTATCACGGATGGGTAAGATGCTTCTTTCATCATCGTAAAAAGCAAGGCTTTCATAGTCCTCGTACACCAACTTAGCAAAAGCTAAACTATGATCTAAATAAGTCTGGTCATAAGCAGCTTTTCTTTTTTCCCTAAATTCTGGTGTCCACTGCTCTTTTGTCTTCTGCCTTCTCCATGCCAAAAGCCTGGTATTGCTCCATTCTATTTTTGCTTTATGCGCCAAATGTTCTTTAGCTTTAAAATGAACGCTAAAATATTTTTTAACTCTATTAGTTTGTTTTGTTTTGTTTTCTGCCTTAGACCAATAATTTTTTTGATTCAAATTCAAAATCTGAGCATTTTGCCTTTGATAATCCGGATGACTATAATAAAATTCTAAAAACTTTTGGCCCATATATTTTTTATATTCATCATTTTGCCATTGTTTTTTGGCTCTTTGGCTCAACATTTGCCTCATTTTAGGCGTGGTCATAATTTTTCTAACCTTTTCTCGATATGCTTTTGACTGATGAGCTTTTCTAGATCTTTCTTTTGTCTCTGTACTATGCAGCGTCATTTCAAGGATTGTTGTATGATATAAAAAATGCTCCCTTTTGTCCATCCGCACTAAATTGTCCGGATTATTATTTAATTTATTAAAATCTTTATGGTGAACAGTGTTACCCTGGTCCTTTGAATAAATGCTTTTTTCTAAATTATACTTATCAGATAATAAGTGAGTAAAAATCCATCTGCTCGCATTTGAATCAAAGGCCATCTCATACCCTTCGATAGTAATCCGTCCGTCAATTTTGGAATATTGCCGATAAAGTGGCATTAAAGAATTATCCGGAGTTAAATCTTTTGCTATTTTATAGCTGCCGTCTTTTAACATAAATTTATGATCGGGAGTACAAATAATTTCTTCATTGTTATCTAATACAACTTTAATAACTTCAGCTGATTTTCTTGTTATTCTTGGATTTTTTATTTCGCCAACCCCAATCTTGCCATCGCTACAAATTGTGTAACAATAATTTTTTTTACCGGCATTATCTTCAATTAATAATTCTTTAAAGTCAATACTTCGCCCGTCGGTTAAAGCAACCTTTGTGCCCCCAAAAAAACAGCCCCCGGCGCTGTCGCCTTCCACAATATATAATTCACATAATGCCGCATCGCGCTCTGAACAATCCGCTAATTTACCCGGTAACCCCGCTCCTTCTAATGCCCCTTTTCTACGGGTTAACTCCCGTGCTTTACGTGCTGCTTCTCTAGCCCGCGATGCTACAATTACTTTATCAATAATTTTATTGGCGACCGAAGGATTCTCCTCAAAATAATTTGAGAGCGCCTCAAAGCTAGTAGAAGCCACTAATCCTTCAACCTCAGAATTACCTAATTTAGTTTTAGTTTGACCTTCGAATTGTGGATTAGGGACCTTAACGCTGATTACCGCCGTTAAGCCTTCCCGCACATCATCACCCGTGATGGCAATATTATCTTTTAATAAATTTTTAGATTTTGCGTACTGATTAATTCCACGCGTCAAGGCAGATTTAAAACCTGATAAATGAGTTCCGCCTTCAATGGTATTTATATTATTCGCAAACGAAAACATCGTTTCCGCGTAGCCATCATTATATTGTAGCGCCACCTCCACATTCACATCATCTTGGAGTTTTTCAAAATAAACGACTTTATTATGTAGGGGGTTTTTATTTTTATTTAGATACTCAACAAATGAAATGATTCCGCCGGAAAACTCAAAAATTGCTTCTTTATCCGAGCGTTCATCGGTTAATTTTATTTTTAATCCTTTATTTAAAAAAGCCAGCTCTCTTAAACGGCCAGACAAAATATCATAAGCAAATTCGGTTTTAGTAAAAATTGTTTTGTCCGGCTTAAAGGTAATTTTAGTACCCGTTGACGCACTTTTACCAATAACCGTAAGTTTGGAAACAGTTTTACCACGCTCATAACGCTGATGGTAAATTTTGCCATCTCTTTTTACCTCTACCTCTAGCCAATCAGAAAGTGCATTAACACAACTTACTCCTACCCCATGTAAACCGCCAGAGACCTTATAAGAACGATGGTCAAATTTACCGCCGGCATGTAAAGTAGTCAGCGCCACTTCTACCGCGGGCTTTTTTTCCGTTTTATGCATATCCACCGGAATACCGCGGCCATTATCTACCACAGTTATGCTATTATCAGGCTGTATCCCTACCGCAATCGAATCACAAAAACCGGCCAAACTCTCATCCACGCTATTGTCCACCACCTCAAAAACCAAATGATGCAAACCACGCACCGCGGTATCACCAATATACATCGCTGGCCGACGCCTCACCGCTTCAATACCCTCTAAAACCTGGATACTCGTAGCATCATAAACCTTAGCTGCATCCACAGGTTTTGGATTGTTTTTCATTTCTTCTTTATTTTTTTTCATGTTGATATTCTCTATAATTAATTTAACATCCCCTAAAACAAAAAATTAAGTTACTTCTCCGATACGAAAATTTATATTTTTTAATTCTGAACTTTCTTTTTTAAGCTCACGCAGTAATTCTTCTTTTTTCAAACTTAAAATGTATAACCAAGCCGAAGAATCAACGCTTAAACCTAAAATTCCTTTACTGAAATATTTAACTCTTATATGCTCCAACTCCTTCTTTGTCAAGACTTTTTTTAGCCATAGCTGCGGCCCAGCCTCCTGAAAAACAGCTTTTTTATTATTTAATTGGCGCATTACTCCGTCTAATGTATTTTTTAATAATTCCATATTTCTAATTTAAACGCATTGGTAAAACTATATAAACATAACCACTTATCCGAATTACTCCCGGCTTTTCTCCATCGGTTAATTCTAAATTAATCGTTTCTTCATTTAAATTCTTTAAAATATCAATTAAATAAATTGGATTAAATCCAATTACTAGCTCTCTACCCTGATACTCTACCGCTAATTCCTCATGAAATTCCCCCACATCTGGCGTAGACTTAGAAATTACTAATTTATTTTTAAAAATCTCCAACTTAACTGCCTGATAATCCGGTGTAGCTAAAAGCGCGGCTCTTTTCACTGCTAATAATAATTGATTACGCGCTACTTTCATTTTATTATCCGATGCTACAGGAATAACTTGTTTATAATCTGGAAACTCACCTTCAATTAAGCGCGAAACAATCCCCACGCCTCCTAAATCAAAAAGCGCTTGGTTACTACTAACCACTAAAGACAATTCCCCATCGTCCCTAAGATTACGATTTAATTCTTGAATTGTTTTAAGCGGAACGATCATTGTGATATCTATCTCTAACTCTATGGCTAACTTTCTCTCCGCTACCGCTAACCTTTTCCCATCAGTAGACACCAGAGTAAGGCTACCCTTACTAATTTTAAAAAGAATTCCATTTAAAACATAACGTGTTTCATCCAAAGATACTGCAAAAACTGTTAATAATAACATCTGCTTAAAAACACCCTGGGCAATTTTAATTACTTTTTGATCTTTAAATTCCGGCAGCTTAGGAAACTCTTCTTTTAATAACCCCATAATCTTAAATTGACATAAATTAGAGTCAATGGTAACTTGATTATTTTTTTTAGTCGTTATACTAATCATTTCTAGTGGAAACTCTTTTACAATATCACTAAATCTTTTAGCAGGAATTGTAATTGCCCCTACCTCTTGAGTATCCACAGGAATTACACAGGTTATTCCAATATCTAAATCCGTAGCAGTTAATTTTAATGTATCTGCTTGAGCCTCAATTAAGATATTCGCCAGAATGGGTAAGGTAGATTTTGTAGTAATTACGCTTTGTACGGTTTGAATTGCATTAATTAGGTTACTTTTTTCTACTTTAAACTTCATTTTAATTTCTCCTTCTATTTAATTATATATAAAAACTTAAAACCGTAGTAATCATAATACAAAGATTTTCTGTGTACAAGCATAGAACTCTTTCAATTTAAAAGGGTTATAATAAAAATAACAAGTGCATAACCTGGGCATTATTGTTTAATAACTTGAATAACTTTATTAAGCCGCTCTTTTAATTCAAGGTCATTGTAGACTGCTTCTTTAATTTTTTTATAAGAATGTAAAACCGTTGTATGATCTTTGCCTCCAAAGAGTTCACCAATTTCTGGTAAAGATAATCCGGTTAACTCTCTACTAAGATACATCGCAACCTGCCGTGGAAAGACTACCTGCTTGTTGCGCCGTTTTGTTTTTAAGTCTTGTAAAGAAATTCCAAACTCTTCTACTACGCAACGTTGAATAAAATCTATAGTAATTAATTTAGTCGGTTCTTTCAGCAGGTCTTTTAATACTTCTTTGGCTAATTGTAAAGTAACTGGAGCCTCTTCTAATAAAGAATAGGCAATGGTTCTAATTAAGGCCCCTTCTAATTCGCGAATATTAGTTTTAATTAATTGTGCAATAAAAAAAATTACATCATCAGGTACATTAACCGGTTCGCGTTCAATTTTTTTCTTGAGAATTGCCACCCGGGTTTCTAAATCTGGGGGTTGAATATCTGTAGCTAAGCCCCAACCAAATCGGGAAACTAGCCTTTCTTGCAAGTTAGTGATTTCTTTCGGTGGCCGATCTGAAGAAAATACAATTTGTTTGTGTGCGTCATATAAAGTATTAAAGGTGTGGAAGAATTCTTCCTGGGTAGATTCTTTACCGGCGATGAAATGAATATCATCAATCACTAAAACATCAAGATTGCGGTATTTCTGGCGGAAAGCCGAAGTAGCACGATGGACAATAGCATCAATTAATTCATTAGTAAATTTTTCACTTGAAACATAACAGATTTTTACACCGGAAGCAGCATTATTTCTAATTTGATGGCAAATTGCTTGAATAAGATGTGTTTTGCCTAAACCTACACCACCATAAATAAACAAAGGATTATATGTTTTAGCCGGAGCGTTGGCAACGGCTAACGAATAAGCATGGGCATGCCGGTTTGCCCCACCAACCACAAAATTTTCAAAAGTATAGCGTGAGTTAAGATTAATAAAACCCATTGCAGGGGAGCTTTTTATAGTTATTTCAGGTGGTGGGTTGAGTACATCGGTTTGGTTTGGGGCGGTATTGACGGAGAGGTTTATGAACAGATTATTCAGGCCCTTAAGTTTTAGAATTTCTTGAATAGCGCCTAGATAGTGTTTTTCTACCCAATCTTTAAAAAATTTATCCGGTGCTTCTAAAATTAAATTAAGTTCATCTTGACAAGAGAACTTAAGCGGCGCGATCCAAGTAGCATAAGTTGTCTCTCCGAGTTTGATTTTTAAATCTGTTAATGCCTCTTCCCAATTTTTAGTTAGCTCTGACATTATGGCTCCTGAAAATAGATATCTTTTAGAATGCCTCTTGTTCTGACGAAAATGGCTACTTAATTTGCATCTTAAGTCAGAAAACCTGGGTATTTCTTCGAGTATTGCACAGAATTAACAGCTTATACACAGCTTGTATAAAACTGTGGATAAAATACTATACCCAATTTCATGTAAATGTTCAATTATTACAAAGACGAAAGCCTTGCAAATTACATTAGATACATTTGTAATAGAATATCATAACCTACTTAATCGAGCAAGTAAAAAGCTAAACGTTAGTTATTATACAATAATATCCACAGGCGTCAATAAAAAACTTGACCGCTAGATAAATGTATGTTACAATTCACAAAATCAAGAATATTGTTTGCATAAATTGGGGATGGTTTTCATATTCCTCCGGTTAATTTTAAAATAAGTTCAGCAGGCAAAAAGGAGGTTAAAGCATGAAAAAGAATTTAAAAACGCCTACAAATATTGTTGGTAAAAGACGCCATGGATTTCGGAGTAAAATGGCGATTAAGTCCGGTCGTAAGCTTTTGGCTCGGCGACGGCTGAAGGGAAGAAAAAAGCTTTGCGTTTGATTCCAGCAAGCTTAGCAATAAGGTTGATTGCAATATATCAAAAATATCTAAGGCAATTTTTGCCGGTAGGTTGTCGCTTTGAACCAGGTTGTTCCGAATATACACAACAGGCAATTTTAAAATACGGATTCATTAAAGGAGTATATAGGGGGCTGATTAGAATATTGCATTGTCATCCGTTTTCAGGCAAGTCCGGTTATGACCCCTTAATATAATAAATTATGGAAAAACGTTTAGTTTTAGCAATCGCTTTATCTCTGTTGGTTTTATTGAGCTGGTCTGTTTTAGCTCCTAAACCACAACTAGTTGACAATAAAGAAGTTATAGCAACTAATTCTCAATTAGTAACATCTTTGCCGGCAATTTCTGTGGTGGATAAATCTTTAGCGGTAATTTTGCCGCCCATAGATTTTGTTAAAGAAAGAGTAATTTTTATCCAGGGCCGTCGAGAAATAATTTTTAATCCGGCAATGGCTTCTATTGTTGAAGTCATTTTTAAAGATGGGCTTGAACATCGCCTGCCACTAAAGGTTGGTTTTCTGACTGATGGTAGTTTGGTTTTTAAACAGCATAAATTAACACAAGATTCGATTTCGTTTATTTATGAAGATCAAAATAAGCGGATTATTAAAAAGTTTATTATTCCTAAAGATAGTAATGTCATAGAGTTAGAGGTATTAATTCAAAATTTATCCTCCTCTCCATTGTTATTTAATCCGCAATTAGTTTTAGGAAGGTTAGATTTATCAGCAAAAAATCTGCAAGCGAGATATCAAGATGTTTTTCTGAGTAATAAAGAAAAAACTATGCATCTTTCCGCGGGAAAAGATTTCAATAGTACGGAGGTAAAATTTATTGGCTTGCGTGATCAGTATTTTTGTACGATCGTAGAACCAGTTAATCTGTTGGGGAGTGGTTATATCAAAAAAATTTCAGCACAGGAATCTGAGGTAGGTTTATTTTTAGGGGAAACTACTTTAAAGCCTGGTGCTCAGATTGGACATTCATTTCGTATTTATTTAGGGCCTCAAGATTTAAAGATCATCAATAATGCTAAATCAGAATGGACATCAATCATTTATTTTGGGACATTTGATTTTATTGCCCAATTATTATTACAATTATTAGGTTTTTTCTATGGTTTAGTGCATAATTGGGGATTAGCAATTATTATTCTCAGTATTGCTGTTTATTTCATTCTTTTCCCTCTTTCTATTAAGCAAATGCGCTCAATGAAAGAGATGCAACTTTTACAACCTAAGATTGAAGCTTTACGTAAAGAACTTAAAGATAATCCGCAAAAATTAAATAAAGAAATAATGGAACTTTATAAGGAGCACAAGGTTAATCCATTGGGCGGTTGTTTGCCACTTTTATTACAGATGCCTATATTTTTTGCGCTTTATCAGGCTTTAATTCGCTCAGTGGCTTTAAGAGGCGCGCATTTTCTCTGGATTAAGGATCTTTCTTCGCCGGATAAGGCTTTTGTTTTTCATAATTCAATACCATTTTTGGGTAATCAGGTAAATATCTTGCCAATCTTAATGGCGATAGGTATGTTTGTTCAGCAAAAGATTTCCATGGCTAAAGCCACTGGGGAAGCTGCCCAGCAACAAAAGATGATGTCGATTATTATGCCAATTATGTTTGGGGTTATTTTTTATCAAATGCCTTCGGGTTTAGTGCTTTATTGGTTTGTGAATAGCATGTTAATGTTGGGTTATCAATTTCGGATTAATAGTCAAAAATGAAAAAAGTAAAATATGTAGAAGTTGAAGGTAAAACAGTAGAAGAGGCGATTGAAAAAGCGTTAGGTGAACTAAAGCTTCCGCGTAATTGTGTAAAAATAGAAAGTTTATCCGAAGAAAAAAAGGGACTTTTTGGGATGGCGGGGGCTAAGCCCGCCAAAGTGCGGGTAAGTGCAATTGAGAGCAAATAATTACTTGACAAAATAGCATAATTTAGGATAATAGGATTAAGAAATTGCTAATGTTCCTCGTGTAACTATGCGTAACTATAGCGATATCAATGGGTAAAATAATTGCAATTTGTAATCAGAAGGGGGGAGTAGGTAAGACGACTACTTCCATTAACCTGGCAGCTTGCTTGGCCACGGCTGGTAAGCAGGTTATGCTGATAGATTTAGATCCTCAGGCCAATGCCACAAGCGGAATTGGAATAAATAAGCACGATATTCAAAAGAGTACTTATCATATTTTGCTCGAGGAAGCAAAGTTTGGGGATATTTTACAAAAAACTGCCATTAATAATCTCGTACTTGCGCCTTCTAATCTAGATTTAACTGGAGCGGAGGTGGAGTTAGTGGGAGCATTAGGCCGAGAATATAGATTAAAGAGAGCTTTGCAAGTTGAAAAAAACAATTATGATTATATAATTATCGATTCCCCGCCATCGTTGGGTTTGCTGACCATTAATGGTTTATGCGCTGCTGATTCAGTAATTATTCCCGTACAATGTGAATATTATGCATTGGAAGGATTGACACAACTACATAATACCATTAAACTTGTAAAGGAAAACCTTAACCCTGCTTTATTCATTGAGGGGGTGCTTTTAACCATGGCTGATTTTCGTACCAATTTGACTAAAGAAGTGATTCAAGAAGCGCGCAATCATTTTAAAGATAAAGTTTATAAAACGGTCATCCCGCGTAATATTCGTTTAACAGAGGCGCCAAGTTTTGGTAAACCGATTATTTTATATGATAATAATTCTTTGGGAGCACAAAAATACGCAGAGTTAAGTAAAGAGATATTAGGGGTAGATCTCGATTTGAGTTCTAAAATTCCACAAGGAGAAAATTAATGGAAAGAAGAGCATTAGGAAAAGGACTTGGCGCATTGATTCCTGAAAGAGTGGTTGACAGCTCAGTTCATAAAGAGGAGATTATTTATGTCCAGTCTGGACAAATCAAAGCTAATCCTTTCCAGCCTCGTGAAGATTTTGATCCACAAAGCATTGAAGAATTGGCGCAATCGATAAAAGAAAAAGGAGTTATCCAGCCACTTTTGGTAAGACGTAAAGGGGATAATTATGAGCTTATCGCGGGAGAACGAAGACTTCGCGCTTGTAACTCATTGGGGCTCAAAGAGATACCGATTATTGTCCGTGATGTTTCTGACCAGGATTCTTTAGAATTGGCGTTAATTGAAAATATTCAAAGAGAAGGCTTGAATCCGATCGAAGAAGCCCATGCTTATCAACACCTAATGGATAAATTTCAAGTTACGCAAGAAAAAATAAGTGAGGTTTTAGGAAAGGCTAGAACGACCATTACCAACACTTTACGTTTGCTTAAACTTCCACATGAAATTCAACAGGAGATGAAAAAAGGCCGCATAAGTTTTGCCCATGGCCGGACTTTGCTTGAAATTGACGATCTTAATCAGCAACGTAGATTTGCGCAGGATATTATTAGTAAGGGCCTTTCGGTGCGCGAATTAGAAAGTTTAATTAAGACAACTCGGCCAAAAGGATTGAAGCATAAGATTCAGGGACAAAAGGAACCGTTGGTAGCGATTCTTGAGGAACAAATGCAGCATGCTTTAGCGACCAAGGTGCGCATAATTAAAAGAAAAAAACGGGGGCATATTAGTATTGATTTTTATTCACAAGAAGATTTAGAGCGCATTGCCAATGTTATTAGGGGAGGGGCCAAACAATGAGTCAGGCGGTTTTAATTTTAGTTAAACCCGACGGGTTAAAAAAATCACTCACCGGGAATATTCTTACGCGTTTGTCTGAGACTAAGCTCGAAATTGTGGCGTCAAAAATGGTGCGTGTATCGAAAGAATTAGCGCAAGAGCACTATAAGCATTTAAAAGATAAGCCTTTCTTTGGGGAAATTATCCAATATTTACAGGGAGATTTACATGATCGCAAGAAAGTTATGGCTTTAGTTTATTGGGGTTATAATGCGA
>CAYHRM010000022.1:0-14068 GCA_964359035.1 uncultured Planctomycetales bacterium | reverse complement strand
ATCCACCACTTCTTTAATCGTGCCGCAAACTGAGCCCATGGCCACAATCACTTTGTCAGCATCTTTAGTCTGATACTCCTCAACCAGCAAATCTTTATAATCTCGGCCAAAAATCGTATTAAACTCCTGGCTAATTTCAGATAAATAGCCCAAAGAAGATTTCATTGTTTCATGAATAGCAAAACGTGCCTCCATATAATAATCCGGATCAGCTAAAAGCCCCATAGAAATCGGCTCCGCCGGATCTAATTTATACAAAGGATTATATTTAGGCAAAAATTTATCGACTTTATCCTGCTCCGGCATATCCACGGTTTCCATACCATGAGTGAGTATAAAACCATCCATACAAACCATTACCGGTAATATTACCCGTTTATCTTCAGCTAAACGATAGGCAATCAAATGGAAATCCACCGCTTCCTGATTATCCTGGGCGTAAATTTGAATCCATCCGGCATCCCGCAAAGATATAGAATCCTGCTGGTCATTCCAAATATTTATCGGAGCGCTTATTGCGCGATTAGCACAAGTCATCACCACCGGCAAGCGCATTCCAGCGATATTAAAAACTACCTCCTGCATATAAAATAACCCTTGAGAACTAGTGGCGGTATAAACCCTTACACCCGTAGCCGAAGCACCTAAGACTACCGAGGCAGCAGAATGTTCACTTTCAACATTCACAAACTGCGCCTTAAGCTCCCCATCAGCTACAATCTTAGCTAAATCTTCAACAATATGTGTCTGCGGGGTTATCGGATAAGCAGAAATCACTCCCGGCTGGCAAGCCTTAATAATTTGCGCTATCGCGTGAGAACCCTCTACGAATTCTTTCATTTATCTTCACCCTTTGATTCTTCAGCAACCATAGCAATATCTTTTTTAGGGCAAATATCTGCACATACTCCACAACCCTTACAAAAATTATAATCCGCCCAAAAAGCGTTCTTCTCTTTTCCGTGCACACAACCTTCCGGGCAAATAATCAAACACATCCGACAAGCGATACAATCTTTATGTAAATAATGCGGCCGCAGCTGAGTCCTCCAACTGCCAGTTTTATCACCCTTACTTTGAGATGGCTTTATATTTAACGGTCCGAACATTTTATCCCTTCAATTTATTTTTCACAAATTCGAAACCTTCTTTAACCGCCTGGATATTACCTTCCTGAGCCTTACCGCTAAAACGATTTTTGACTACCGCAATAAGATTATCTAATTTTAATTCTCCGGTAGCTGCGGCAAAAGCACCAATAAGGGCAGTATTGCCCAGCGGCCGGCCAATATTTCTTAAAGCAATTTCATTAGCCGGAACAACAAAAGCCTTCTGCTTAGCTTTTAACTTTGGCAAAGCCATATCCTCTTTACCATTAATAATCGCTATCCCATCTTCTTTTAACCCAGAAAAACAGTTAAACCCACGCATCAACGTAGGATCAACGATAATTACATAATTAGGTTCATAAATCTGGCTGCGTAAACGCACCGGATCGCTATCTACCCGCACGAAAGCATTCATCGGCGCACCCATCCTGGCAGCCCCGAAATTAGGAAAAGCATACGGGAACTTACCTTCATTAAAATAGCTAAACCCTAATAATGTGGCCGTAGTAATCGCCCCCTGGCCTGCGCGAGCATGGATTCTAATTTCTTTCATCATACTCCTAAATAAACGCTTTTTACGGTAACTCTACAAATAACACACAAAGCGATTTCTTGATTATATAACTTAAGCTAATTTTGTCAAATGATTTATTTTTAGAGGTTTTTACGGATAAAAACGCTGGTTTGGTTAAGCAAACTCAAAATTCCTTCTGCTTTCTGCGCATCCAGAGTACCTAAACCACAGGCCGGGCTAATCATAAGCCTTTCCAATAAAAGATCACGGTCAATCCCCTTCTTAACCAGTAATTCCAGGCCCGATTTTATCTTTTGCGCTAAAAATTCCGGGCTCTGCTTAATATTAAATTCTTGAGTGGGAACTATCCCCCAGCAGATAATCCCCCCTCTCTGAAGAAAGCGATTAAGATTATCCGCATAAAGCACAAATCTCTCCTGAAAATTAAAAGCATCAAAATTAATAATATCTACAGCCATAGCATCCGTGAGCATTGACCAATCCGTATTACCGCAACAGTGTATACCGATTAGGCTACCCTGACTTTTTAGAGTATCAGTGAGCTCAGAGTAAATATCAATGACATTATTACGATTAACCGGCGTATAAGCAGAACCTACGCCAGCCAAGTAAGGTTCATCAAAAAATATGATCATCTTTTTGCCAAATTTCTTAAAATACTCCAACTGCCAGAGCGCCTTCATACCTAAACCTTTTACCATCGCCTGCATTAACACTTCATCATGCAAAATGATTCTGCCTTCACTATCCGTTATCCCAGAACAAAAAGTAAACGGGCCGGTAACCTGACATTTGATAAACTCTATGCCGGATAAATCTATATTATTAAGACGCTCATAAAAAGCATGCAAACCCCGGGCAAAATTCGAACCAATTTTAAAATACTCTAAATCCTGAGCAATAAACCTATCATAAAATAATTCCAGTTCTTTTTCTTTATCACTAGGGGTAAAATGCAAATCACCACCATCAAGTTTAAGCCCAGGCAAATTTTCACTAAACTGTGCCAACATTCCCTCACGCTGGTCACATTTAGGCAGCTGCGGCCAAAAAGGTGCTACGGGCAAATAACGCAAAATTAAATCTAGCGTAGCTTGAACATTAGTTAGAGGAAGACTACCAATACCCGTGGCCAAACCTTTTAAATTCATTATACTTTTTCCCGCTGTAATGTGCCGCTGGGCTGCATCTGAACGATTCCTTCAACTTTAACTTTCAAAATTATAAACTGCTTAGAAGCAGCTACCTCATAAGCCTTATGCGCCTGCCCCTTGATCACACCATCAATAATCCTGGTGGTCGATAAATCAATCTCTTTACGCGCTAAATCATCAAGCGCGGCTAAATATTCTGGGCCAGAATCAACAATCTGAACCTGGCCATTTATTTGATACCCCACCAGTGTATTATTATCAAAAAATGAAAGCGAAACGCGCGGGTTAACCTTAAGGTTGCGAAAAGTCTTTCCGATAACATAATCTACCAAATAAATGTAATCAGATTCTACCTTTAACAAAAATTTAGGAGCAGCATTCGGCCTGGCCTCTAAATCACAAGCAGCCACACTAATAAACCCCCTAGCCTCAATCAGCGCTTTAATATTTTTATTAAACATGCTTACCCTTAAACCCTTCGATTACGCTATCTGCTAATACATTAGAAAAAACCGTTTTAAAATCATAAACCGCATCAAAATCAAGCAAGGAATCTTCTTTAGTCTTGCTCAATAACTTTTTTTCAATCATATTAAAAACAATATTACCAAAATCCCGTGTTTGGGTTATTCCCCAATGCGACAAAACTCTACTCGCCAAAGCCCCATACTGATTAATAGCATAATCCCGCAAGCCACAAGCCAGCTGGGCACCAGAAACATGCGCCTGCTTTTTTAATTTATTCTGTGTAAAGCCTAAACCTTGCAAAACAAACTCATAAGCATCCGGCTTATACCGTTCATCCTGAATACAGATCTTCTCCACTAAATCATAAAATTTGCTCATTAATTTAGCCTCTATTTAAATAACAAACTCTTATAATTTTCCGGTAAGCTATGCGTCTTTAAAATCATCTGGCCGGTTTTGTCCAAAAACATATACGTAGGCACGCCCATTAAGCCATATTTATCCGCCAACAATCCAACTTGATCTAATAACATTCTAAAGTTAAGCTGATAGTCTTTAAAAAATCTTTGCACCTTATAATCTGGCTCGCCGACATTAATACCAAAAACAACGATACCTTCTTTCTCTATTTGAGCATGACGCTGATTCAACACTTTAATCTCCGAACGGCAATACGGGCACCAGGTCGTCCAAAAAAATAAAATCACCGGCTTGCCTTTACTACTCTGCGATAAATTTACCGCTTTGCCATTTAAATCATTTAACATAATATCACTGGCCAAAGCTTTTTTAGCAAAACCTAGAATTAACAAAATTAAAATCATTAATATCAATGTTTTAAATTTTCTAAAAATAAACATTAAAATCTCCTTAAGGCTGCGATAATAAAATACAAGCCGGTTAAAATAATAATTACCGCGCAAACTTTTTTGATCGCTACCATCCATTTGCCCGGCTTAGGTAGGCCAGTAATGCTAACTCCAAAAGTTCCGATTAAAATAAAAATTAAACCCATGCCATAAGAAAAACTAAGCAATAAAAATCCGCCGTAAAATATATTTTTCGTCGTCGATAAATACGCCAAGATTGCCCCCAAAATTGGCGTAAGGCAAGGTGAAATCATTAACCCGGAAACTAACCCTAATAATAAAGCTAAAAAATAACTTCTTTTTCGATGAACCGGTGGCTTTAAATCCAAAGTAAAATGAAAATGGAATAAATCAAACATGGAAATCCCAAAAATTAAAATCAGTACTCCAGATATAAGATTTACTATAGGATTTACACTAAATTCCCCAAACATTCTTCCGGTTAATACAGCTAAGACCCCTAAGAAAGAATAAGTAATAGCGATTCCAGTAACATAAAATAAACTTAATAAAAATCCCTTAATTTTAGAATTTTGCGCATTGCCGATTATATATCCGGTACTAATCGGAATAAGCGGATATACGCAAGGAGTAAAGCTCGCCAGTAATCCTCCAAAAAAGGCAAGCACAAAATCAAACGGGCTACCGCAGAGCAGCATCAATCCACCTTAAGTATGGTTTATTTCCAGCGATTATGGGAATGGCGATAATTTCCGGAAGCTCATAACTATGTAAAGACCTGACTAACTTAATGATTTGGGTTAATTTATCTTTTTCAGATTTAATCAGCAACAGAGATTCTTTGGCCTGATCAATTTTACCTGCCCAAAAAAATGTGGATTCAATTTTATCGACAATATTCACACAAGCCGCTAATTTTGCTTTAATCAAAGATGCAGAAATTTTTTGCGCTTCTTTTTTATTCTTAGTCGTTACCAAAACCACAATGTACATAATTTAAATAATCTCCAATCTTTATAATCATATCATGAATAGCTACAACATTCAATAAAACTATAAGCTTCCGGCTTTTGCTGGAGGCACAATTAGAAGATTTTCGGCAACGGTGTGCAAGGAATTACGTCGAGCGTAGGCTATGTCCTTTTAGCGTAAGGAACAAGCCGGAGCCAGACGTAAGCCGCGGGCACATCAGCGAAAATCTTCGTACCGAAGCAAAAGACGTAAAGCTAAATTAACTTTCGTGCACCTTTACTGACCTAATTCTACCCAATTGAGAACAAAGATCAAAAACTAAAGTCGGGTCCTCAGTAATCATGTTTACTTTATAATTACAGCTTTCGGCATGCTTTTGGCAATCGACAACCATCAATTCACTGCCAAATTCTGCCAAAGCATTTTTAATAATTTTTGGCGAACTATCCTTAGCGTGTAAAACAAACTCTAACACGTATTTTGTAATCATTTAAGCATAATCACCGAAATTAACCTACCAGCAGCCTGAGCTTCCTTACGAAATGAAAAAAAGTTATGATCAGAAAAGGTACAAAACTTTGGATCAAAAATATTTTCTGCTCTCACACCACAATCAACTAACTGGCGCTGATTAATCAAAGCGATATCCATAAAAACACGACCATCCCTTTTAAATAACCCAAAGGCAAAATTACTTTTAAAATCCTTCTCTACCTCAAAACAACAAGCTCGTATAGACGGCCCAAAACCAATCTGCAACTCTTCCGGCTGGCTACCGAATTTTTCCCGCATCCGGCTCACCCCTGCTTGCGAAATATTTTTTTCCGTGCTCCGCCAGCCCGCATGTAAAATGGCAATCGCCGGCCGTTGAGGATCATAAATAAAAACTGACAAGCAATCCGCAGTTAATATAGAGATAGGGACTTTTGGCTGATCAGTAAAAAACCCATCTGTGTCGGCAAAAGAATGATCGTAATCCAACGCTCCTCTTCCCTTATGCTCTTTGGTCACATACTCCACATTTTTTTCATGTACCTGTTTAGCGCAAATTAAATCCCGATAATCAATACCAATAATATTCAGAAATTTCCTACGATTCTCTAAAGAATCACCTATATCTCCAAAAGATAAAGACATATTACCGTCCTGACGCCGGCTAAAAGAGGCGATCACCGAATCTATTCTAAATTTTTCTAACGGATTAAATGGCTGCATCTATCTCTACCAGTTTATTACGGCTCCTAGCGCCGCTTTTAATACGAATCTGATATTTCTTAATTTTAAAATGCACACTTAATAAATCAATCAATTGAGCATTGGCCAAGCCTCCGGCCGCCGGCTTAGTCAAATAAACCTTCAAAGTGTTTCCCGCTTGCTCAACTCGATTACGACTAGCGCGCGGGCTAACACGAATATTAAAAATCATAGGTTAATTTTATTTAAGACTCTATCGACTTGGTGTCCTGAATATTGATCAGGCGCTCAGAGACCTTGTCAAAACGCTTTTGCGCATCATCATACTTGGTCTTGGCGTTAACCAGATGGCTGCCTAAAATATTAAAATCTTCTTTAAATTTATCCGTCTCGATAGAAAGAGCGCCTAAGCTTTTTAAAATCATCTTGGCATTCTCTTCAACCTTAAGGCCGCGTAACCCTAAACAAATTACCTGCAGATACGCATAAAAGGTGTTCGGAGAAACCGGAATAACTTTTTTTGACATACTATAAGAAAAAATATCTTCCTTAATAATTACCTCATAATAAACATTCTCCGCCGGAATATACATCAAGGCAAAATCATAGGTATTCTCCGCCGGCAAAATATATTTTGCGGCAATTTCATTGATCCGATTTTTTATATCCTGAATAAATTTTTTACGAAAAAGGTCTTTTGTTGGTTCATCGATAGACTCAATCATCTTCTGAAAGTTCTCTAAACTAAACTTGGCATCCACCGGGACTAACCGCTCGCCAAGCCTAATCACCGCATCTACCGCATCGCCATTTTTAAAACGGTATTGAGCCTGATAATGTTCTTTAGGTAATACCTGAGAAAGTAAATTCACTAATAAAGTTTCCCCCATTGCCCCCCGAAACTTCGGAGCGCGTAACAGCTCCTGCAAGCTAGAGATATCACGGCTTATGGCAATAATCTGCTTATTCGTTTCCTCCAGCTTTCCAAGCTGCTCTTTTACGTTTCCGAAAACAGAAGTAGCGCTGCCTAAATTTTGACCGATAATTTTATTAGCCTCCTGAATAGACTGATTCATTTGATTCAGGCGCTCATTAACCTGGGAAGAAATTTTTAGCACGACTGCCACAATAAATCCGGCTAAGATCAAAATTAACACTGCCACAAGAATTACCATGAAGTTATTATACCACCCTAGAGAACCGGATTAAAGCAAATAATCTTGTTTAACTCTTTTTAAGGAACGATAAATGTTCTTTTTTATATTCGGACAATTTTTTTCCAAACCCTGAATAATGCGCCCCATGCGATTGCGGTTAGAAATAACCGAATGTGGGCAAACGCAGCTCTCATGGCCTAATTTTACTTCTTTAGCAAAACGTTTAATTAAACGCTCTTCTACATAAGCTAACGGACGAATTAAGGTAATCTTGCCTTTAAATAGCTCCTGCTTAGGCACCATGGTTGAGATCTCTCCCCGAAAAAACATATTCAACAACACGGTTTCAGCAATATCATCCATATGATGCCCCAAGGCGATCTTGGTGCAACCTAGCTTATTCGCCGCCAAAAATAATTCCCTTCTTCTATTCCATGAACACCAAAAACAATTAATTTTACTTTTCTCTGTTTTCTCCAAAACATCGGTTTTAACTATTTTATATTCTATATTTAACTTCTTGAAATATTTTTCTAACTTCGCAGAGATAGATTTAGGATAACCCATATCAATATGAATGGCGATAAGATCATATTTTATTGGCACAAAAATCTTTCGATCAATTAATAACCGTAGCAGAGTCAGGCTATCCTTACCACCTGAAACCGCAACCGCGATCTTATCATTGGGCGCAAGCATCTTATAATCCATAATCGCCTTGCCCATGCTTTTAGAAATATAATATTCAGTTCCTGTTAAAGCTCCCATATATCTTAAGTTTACGTGGATCCTGTCTGCCAATCCATCTCAGCCTAAGCTCGTCACCACATGCCTGGCACCTGCGACGCAGCAAAGGCTTCGTCTTGGCACCCACCCGCATAAATATTTTTAGCGAATGGCTTGGATTGGTTCTGAGCGGGACGTCCACAGGCCGAGCGGGCAAGGTTCCGCCCTCATATTATTGTCTAGCGGAGAGCGAGGCCGAGGATCGAGTGCAATTTTTCACGCTGGGAAAAATTGCACGTTCCCGCGAAGAACTAAGCCAAGGCAGACGCTATTATTAAATCCTACCAGAATCAACAACCATCTTCTGAATTTGTAAATTTACAGGATGTGCCAGTAATTCCTCAAGGCCAAGCGGAAGCCGCAACGACCAATTTTTCGGACTAATCGTTCCCGGGACATTTATTCGGTATTGATAAGGATCACCTTTAAATATATCCCCCAACCCTAGATAATCTCGAATAGAATTAATACAAAATATTGCTTGAGAATTTAAAACAAACTTTATTACCCTGGCCAATAACTCTGCGCTAGCTTCCCCGGTCGGCGCGCCAGGACAATCTAAAAGCGCCCAAAGCTTTTGTTTCTCTTCAAAAGTATTTTCATAAAGCTCAATAAAATCCCCCACCTCTTCTCTTGTTTTGCCCAACTCCCAAAGCAACTTATCTACACAATCAACTTCCTTTTTCCAGCGTAAGCGGCCATGAAAAGAAAGAGCCGGATCAAAAAGCTTTAAACTCACACTAGCAAAATCAATCTTTCTTTCATTGCACTTTCTCATAAATAAACCCTGATCAACTGTACCCGCCTCATACTGCCACCAAGCCTTCCAATTAGTCGTATCATGCGTAGTCAACATCGCTACCGCAAGCTGCCGATATTCCTGGGGAAGAAGAAAATTATGCCGAAGGTTCCAATCTTTTACCCAACGCTGCACGTCGTTCCCCGGTATTCCAAATTCCAACAATGTATCTGTACAGCATCTAGGAATAACCCCTAAATCCTCCGCGCAAAGCAACATCCTGGTATTCTGAACCAATACACTTAAAATCCTACGGCCATGCTCATTCCAAAGTTGCTCATCAAACGGATCAAAAACTCCATTTAATCCTTGATTCGCCTCAGGATCATTATAAGGTATGCTCCAAATACGAAAAAGCCCAACGACATGATCAATGCGTAAAATTTTATAAAACTCCTGGGCATATTTAAGTTTTTCTTTAATATAACGATAATTATCTTTAGCAATATTATCCCAATTATAGGTCGGCATACCCCAACGCTGCCCTTGAGCACAATACATATCCGGAGGTGCTCCGGCGGCAGAATCAAGTTTAAAGAATTGAGGATGGCTCCAGACATCAGCGCTATCCCGAGAAACCAAAACCGGCAGATCACCCTTTATAAAAACATTATTTTTAGCCGCATACTCATTTGCCTGTTTAAATTGTTTAAAAAGAATCCACTGCAGCCACATCTGAAAAGTTATTTTTTCAATATTATCCTGCTGAAATTCCCGCAATGAATCTGGCTGGCGATTTTTAAAACTCTCCTCCCATGCATACCAGGGTTTACCCTGATAATAATCTTTTAATACTTTAAAAAGTGCAAAATCAGCTAACCAATAAACATTCTGGCGCTGAAACTCTTCAAAATCAAAAGCTTCTGTTAAATCCGTCCTTAGGTAAACATCCCAAAGCAATTGCAGCTTCTTCTCTTTTAACCCATAATCAACATAATTAGTCTCTGTGGAATCAGAGCTAAACTTTTCCCCAGCAATTTCAGGAAAATCTTTTAAACAGATATAAGCCGGCTCCAAAGCAAAAGAACTTAAAGCATCATAAGGACAAAAAAGTGGGCCAACTTCATTCATCGGTAAAAGCTGAAGAATAGAGTTAGCAGTTAATTTTGCCCAATCAACAATCAGCTTTAAATCCCCTAAATCACCCACACCATAACTATCTTTAGAATAAACAGTAAACAATGGAATTAATACACCGGCGCGCTTTTTAAAACCAATATTCTTCCAATGAGCGCTAGATAAACTTTTAGAAAGATAACTTACAAGATTTAATTCTGACATGTAAATTATTTCATCGGTAGGATAAGCGAAATTATTTTATCTGACCAAAACAAAACAATCAAAGCGGCGATTGAAAGAAACGGGCCATAAGGTATAGTATGATCTTTTTTAGTCACCAGGTTTACCACTCCGATCACGATGCCTAAAAAGGGTGCCAAAAAGAAGGTTAAAATAGCCATCTCCCAACCCATAAACGCACCAATCATCGCCAAAAGCTTTACATCACCTCCACCCATAGACTCAGTCTCTCCGTTAATCGCCGGGTGCTTAAGCAATTTAAAATAAACCAGATCAAAAATTACGCCGGTCAAATAAATAATTCCCCCGCCGGCAATTATGCCTAAGGCAGATTTTAACATCGGAGAAAAAATAAATCTTAAGGGGCTCAACGCAAAACCAGTTACCGAAACCATAATAAACCCGATAATCAACCCTCCTACAGATACCTCATCAGGAATAATCCGATGTTGAATATCCACAAAGGTAGCAATAATTAATCCCCAGAGCATAACCATATATAAAAAGAACTCATAACTTAAACCAAAACGATTAAAAAGCGCCAACATCAAAAAGGCAGTTAACAGCTCAACCAACAGATAGCGCAAAGAAATCTTTTCCCGGCAAAAACGGCATCGGCCGCCCAATAATAAAAAACTTATAAAAGGAATATTATCATAACCAGGGATTCTTTTCTGGCATTTCGGGCAATGTGAGCGCGGCCAAACCACAGATTCACCTTTGGGCATGCGATGAATACACACATTTAAAAAACTGCCCACAATAGAACCAAAAATAAAAACAATTATTTTAGCAATCATTTTCTCATTACTCCTTTCAAAAGTGCCTCTTGCATAATTTTAACCGGGCCAGGCCTACCACTGAAATACTTGAAAGCAAAAACCCCCTGATACAAAAGCATACCTAAACCATTAGAAAAATTTAAATTATGATCTTTAGCCAAAAGTAATAATTTTGTCTCAGGTGGATTATAAATTAAATCATAAACAAATAAATTTTCATGCAAATCGTTGGCATTAATCAAACATGAATCTCCTGGCCGCATACCTACTGGCGAAGCATTAATTAATAAATCCTTATTTTTTATTTCTAAATCTTCAATTCGGCAAGCAACATCAAATTTAATTTTCGGAAAACTAGAATTTAATTTTTTAAAAAGGCTTAAGCTTTTAAATTTATCAATATCATAAATGCCAAGCTGGGCTATTTTCATCTTAGCTAAAGCAAAACAAACTGCCTTAGCCGCTCCCCCGGCTCCAATTAAAGCCACATTTTTAGGTTTGAGTTTTAATTCTTTCAGATGCGCTATAAACCCCAGATAATCCGTATTAAACCCCTTTAACTTCCCAAAATTATCCACAACCACCGTATTGACTGCGCCAATTTCTTTTACCGGCAAAGATTTACTACCCAAAAACTTAATAATTTCTTCTTTATAGGGATAAGTAACATTGAAACCACGGATATTATCTTTCTTTAAACTATGCAAAAAAGCTTCCAATTGATCAGGTTTTAACTCGAATAATTTATATTTAGCTTTTATTTTTAATGCAGAAAATGCAGCATTATGCATACAAGGGGAAAGGCTATGCTGGATAGGAGAACCTACTAAACCGTAAAGTTTCGGTTTTAAGGTCATTTATTCTCTAATTTATTTACGGCATCGATATATGCCTTAACTGCAGCTTCAATAATATCTGTACTTGCACCCCGGCCGCTAATCACTGAATCCTTAATATTTAATTTAAGGCTCACCTGGCCTAAAGCGTCTTTTCCGGCAGTAACTGCTTCCAAACGAAAATCTTCTAGCTTCACTTTATATCCAGTAATCTTATCAATGGCTTTAAAACAAGCATCCACCGGGCCATCTCCGGAAGAAACGCTGGATAGATCTTTATTATTCTTAGTCAATACCACACAAGCTTCGGGGCTAATTTTAGTCCCAGAATTAATCTCAAAACTCTCTAATCTCCAAACAGGCTTAACTACTCTGATCTCATCCTCAACAATAATTCTTAAATCATCATCAAAAATATCCTTTTTCTTATCACAGAGATCTTTAAAACGTTCGAAGGCTTTATTTATCTGTAAAGTACTTAAATGAAATCCTAATTTTTTCAATCTCTCATCAAAAGCATGCCGGCCGGAATGTTTGCCCAAAACCATTCCCTCTACAACAAAACCCACGTCTTCTCCGCGGATAATTTCATAAGTAGAACGCTCCTTAAGCACCCCATCTTGATGAATACCAGACTCATGCCTGAAGGCATTACCACCAACAATAGCTTTATTTGGAGCAACGACAAAACCAGTAAGCTTACTTACCAGACGGCTAATCTTATAAATATTCTTTTTATTTATACCAGTCTTTAAGCCAGCATAAATATCTTTGCGTGTATCAACACTCATTACGATCTCTTCAAGGGAAGCATTACCAGCTCGCTCCCCAATGCCATTAATCGTACATTCAACCTGACGCGCACCATTCTTAATTGCCGCCAAAGAATTAGCTACAGCCAAGCCTAAGTCATTATGACAATGTACGGAAATAATAGCTTTATTAATATTAGACACATTCTCTTTAATCGCTCTAATTAATCCACCGAATTCCTGCGGTTCAGAATAACCAACCGTATCGGGAATATTAATCGTCGTTGCTCCAGCTTTAATTACCGCCTCAACTACACGAAAAAGAAAATCTCTTTCTGTGCGCGAGGCATCCTCCGGAGAAAATTCAACATCCGGGCAGAATTTTCTGGCATAACTTACCGACTCTACCGCCAAACGTAAGATTTCATCTTCGGCTTTTTTTAATTTATACTGCATATGTATTTTTGAAGTGGCCAAAAATACATGGATACGCGCTCGTTTTGCGAGTTTAGTTGCCTCAACCACTGCATCAATATCTTTTTTAATCGAACGGGCTAAGCCGCAAATAGTCGATGATTTAATGATTTTGGATACTTCCCGTACTGCCATAAAATCACCTTTAGAAGAAATGGGAAACCCTGCCTCAATCACATCCACTCCTAAATCACTAAGCGCCCAGGCCACCTCCAGCTTTTCCTTATGATTCAAAGACGCACCCGGGGCCTGCTCCCCATCCCTTAAAGTTGTATCAAAAATTATTATCTTCTCCACCTACCCACCCCTATCTTAAAAGTTATAAGCTAAACTTTAATTATCGCGGGTGGCTTGGGTGTTTTCGAAGCGCGTCAGCGCTAGAAAATACCCAAGACAGGACCCGCGAAATCTGTTATGCAATTTACAATCTTATTACTTCCTCATCCAGGGCATCATCTCCCGCAGCTGCTTGCCCACTTTTTCAATCAAATGCTCATCGCCGGCTTTCATTAAGCTATCAAAATTCTTGCGCCCTGTTTCATTCTCTTTAATCCACTCCCGGGCAAATTTTCCGGATTTAATTTCTTTAAGCATCTTCTGCATTTCCTTGCGTGTTTTTTGCGTAATAATTCTCGGGCCGCGGGTTAAATCGCCGTAACAGGCGGTGTTTGATACTCCCCGGCGCATACCGCTGATCCCTCTTTCCTGAATCAGATCCGTAATTAATTTTAACTCATGCAAGACCTCAAAGTAAGCAATCTCCGGCTGATATCCGGCTGCGATTAAAGTATCAAAACCTGCCTTGATCAACTCCGAAACTCCGCCGCAAAGCACTGCTTGTTCGCCAAAAAGATCTGTTTCGGTCTCCTCCTGGAAAGTTGTTTCAATCACCCCTGCGCTAGTGGCTTTTAAAGCCTTGGC